>JBAQXA010000342.1:0-5797 GCA_049299195.1 Nocardioides sp. | reverse complement strand
GTCCTCGCGGGTCGCTCCAGCGCCGAGGGTGCCGACCAGTGACCCGTGTCCTGCTGGCCGGCGGTGGCACCGCGGGCCACACCTCGCCGCTGCTCGCGACCGCCGACGCGATCCGACTCATCGAACCGGACGCGGAGATCACCTGCCTGGGCACAGCGCGGGGGCTGGAGACCACCGTGGTGCCCGCTGCCGGATATCGCCTCGAGCTCGTTCCTCCGGTGCCGCTGCCGCGCAGCATCACGTTGGACTTGGCGAAGGTTCCCTGGCGCCTCACCCAGGCCGTCCGGGAGGCTGCGGCCGTCATCCGACGGGTCCGAGCCGATGTGGTGGTCGGCTACGGCGGTTACGTTTCGTTGCCGGCATACCTCGCCGCGAAGCGGCTTGGGTTGCCCCTAGTCCTCCATGAGCAGAACGCGTTGCCCGGGCTGGCCAACCGGGTGGGTGCCCGCTTGGCCTCGGTCGTGGCGGTGAGCTTCCCCGACACTCCGCTGCCGAGGGCGCGCTATGTCGGGCTTCCGATCCGGCCGATGATCGCCACCCTCGATCGCGCCGCGCTGCGGGCCGAGGCACGAGCCCAATTTGGCCTCGATGCCGACCGGCCGACCCTCCTCGTCACGGGTGGCTCCCAAGGTGCGGCGCGGATCAACGCGGCCGTCTCCGGCGCGGCCCAGGCACTCGTCGCTTCGGGGGCGCAGGTCCTTCATGTCGTGGGCCCCAAGGGGTCCGCCAATCCGGGCGAGGTCGATCCCCGGCACTATGTCGTGAAGCCCTTTGTCGACCGGATGGACTGGGCGTATGCCGCGGCCGACTTGGTCCTGTGTCGCGCGGGCGCCAACAGCGTGACGGAGGCCGCTGCGGTCGGGTTGCCCGCCGTCTTCGTCCCGTTGCCGATCGGCAATGGCGAGCAGCGCCTCAACGCCGCGCCCGTCGTCAGCGCGGGTGGCGCCCTGCTGGTCGAGGACCAGGAGCTGACGGCCCAGCGCGTGCAGGCCGACGTGATCCCGCTCCTGCTCGACGCGCAGCGGCTCCACGCCATGGGAGCGGCTGCCAGCGGGTTGGTCCCGCGAGACGCGGCCGCTGCACTGGCGCGGCTCATCGTGGATGCAGCCGGGAGGCGGTCATGAAGATCTCAGTCCCCGACACGATCCCGCCGGCAGCAGAGCTGGGGCGGGTGCACTTTGTGGGCATCGGTGGTGCCGGCCTGTCGGGCATCGCGCGCTTGATGCTTGCGCAGGGAGTCGCGGTCAGTGGCAGCGATGGCACCGACTCGCCGACCCTCGATCAGCTCCGCCAGGCCGGCGCCACGGTGTGGCTCGGTCATCGGGCCGAGCAGGTTGACGGTGCCGATCTGGTCGTCGCGTCGACCGCGATTCCCGAGGACAACCCCGAGATCGTCCGGGCCATTGAGCTGGGGGTCAGGCTGTGGCCGCGATCTGCCGGCTTGGCCTCGGTCATGAGCGGTCAGCGGGTGTTGGCCGTCGCCGGCACCCACGGCAAGACCACCACGACCTCGCTGCTGATCATGGCGCTGGAGGCGGCCGGCCTCGAGCCGTCCTATGCCGTGGGCGGTGACCTGACTCAAACCGGGAGCAACGCTGCTCAAGGTGCTGGGGAGTGGTTTGTCGCCGAGGCCGATGAGAGCGATGGGGCGTTCCTGGTCTACCGGCCCTATGCCGCCATCGTGACCAACGTCGACGGGGACCATCTCGACCACTTCGGGTCCATGGAGGCCTATGCCGCGGCGTTCGAGGAGTTCCTCGACACCATCGATCCGACGGGCTTCCTCGTGGCGATCCTCGATGACCCCGGAGCGCAGCGCCTGGCCACGATCGCCGCGCAGCGCGGGCTGCGGGTCATCGGAGTCGGCGAGGCGGCGCAGGCAGATCTCCGGGCGGTGGCGCTCCACACCGAGGGCGGGCGCACCAGCTTTGAGGTCGTGCGCGGCGCCGAGACGCTGGGCCAGGTCACGTTGCAGATTCCCGGTCGCCACTACGCCCTCGATGCCCTCGCGGCGCTGGCGTTGGGGCTCGAACTCGGTGGGAGCTTCGCCGACCTGGTCAGCGGGCTGGGCTCCTTCCAGGGCACGCGGCGCCGCATGGAGCGCAAGGGTGAGGCCGCCGGGGTGCGGGTCTATGACAGCTATGCCCATCACCCCACCGAGATTGCGGCCGATCTCGCGGCAGCACGGTCGCTGGCCGGTGCGGGGCGTTTGCTGGTGGCCTTCCAGCCGCACCTGGTGTCGCGGACTCGGATTTTTGGGCCGGCGATGGGCGCCGCGCTCGGGGCGGCCGATGAGGTTGTGGTCCTCGACGTCTATCTGGCGCGGGAGGCTGCCGATCCAGCGGTGACCGGTGCGCTGGTGGCCGAGGCGGTTCCGGGCGGTGCACGCTTCGAGCCGGACTTTGACCGAGTCCCCGAACACCTGGTGGTTGCGGCCGCAGACGGCGATCTGATTTTGACCCTCGGCGCCGGCACGGTGACCCAACTCGGCCCCCGGATCCTCGATCTCCTGGGAGGAGCCGACGGTGAGCACGGCTCCTGAGTTGGCGCGGGCCGCCCACGACCCCAACGGACAGATCCGGCGACGGTTCGCTCGTCGGCAATGGGCCAGACGCTTGCGGCTGTGGCGTTGGGTGCTGGGGATCACGCTGCTCGTCTCCCTCGTGGTGCTGGGCGTCTGGCTGGTCTGGTTCTCCCGCTACCTCGTGGTGGGCGGCGTACAAGTGGAAGGCACCGACTTCCTGAGCCCCGGCCAGGTACGCCGGGTCGCGGCGGTGCCCGTGGGTCAGCACCTCGTCTCGGTGGACGTGGAGGCGATCGACAAGCGCGTGGCGGCGCTGGCGCCGGTGCGGTCGGTGGAGGTCACCAAGGTCTGGCCCGACCGGATCCTCATCCGGGTCCAGGAGCGGGTGCCGGTCGCCGTGGTCACACTCGGCGAGCAGACCCGCGCGATGGACGCCGACGGCGTACTCTTCCGCGACTACGCTCGCCCCCCGGCGCGGCTGCCCAAGATCCGCACCCAAGCCGCGGTGGACACCGAGTCCTTGAAAGAGGCCGCCGCCGTGCTGGCCGCGCTTCCGGCCGACGTGCAACGCAAGGTGGCCTACCTCTCGGTGGAGACCATCGATCAGATCCGCCTCGAACTGCGAGACGGGCGCGAAGTGCTGTGGGGGAGCGCGGAGCAGTCCGCCGACAAGGGCAGGGTGCTCGCCAAACTGCTGGCGCGGCGCGCACAGGTGTACGACGTGTCCGTGCCCGGCCTGCCAACCCTGCGCTGACTGTCGGTTAGCGCAGAAACTTCCGATCTCCTCCGCGTGTCTCCCGCACGCGCGACGCAGCGCTGCATACCTTCGGTACTCACAGCAGGTTGACATAACTATAACCCTCAGCTTCAGGGTTACGGTTCCAAGTCAGCTCCGCACCAGGCACCGACACGAGAGGTCTCGACCGTGGCAGCAGCACAGAACTATCTGGCCATCATCAAGGTCGTTGGCATCGGCGGAGGCGGCGTCAACGCCGTCAACCGGATGATCGAAGTGGGTCTGAAGGGGGTGGAGTTCATTGCCATCAACACCGATGCCCAGGCCCTTCTCATGAGTGACGCCGACGTCAAGCTCGACATCGGCCGCGACCTCACTCGCGGGCTCGGCGCTGGCGCCAACCCCGACGTGGGGCGCAAGGCCGCCGAGGACCACGCGGAGGAGATCGAAGAGGTGCTCAAGGGCGCCGACATGGTCTTCGTCACCGCGGGCGAAGGTGGGGGCACCGGCACGGGCGGCGCTCCCGTCGTGGCGCGGATGGCCCGGTCGCTGGGTGCGCTCACGATCGGCGTGGTGACCCGCCCGTTCGCCTTTGAGGGCCGGCGCCGAGCGAACTCTGCCGAAGAGGGCATTGAGGCGCTCCGCGAAGAGGTCGACACCCTGATCGTCATCCCCAACGATCGACTGCTTTCGATCAGCGATCGCAGCGTCTCCGTCCTCGACGCCTTCAGGCAGGCCGATCAGGTGCTGCTGCAAGGCGTCTCGGGCATCACCGACCTGATCACGACCCCCGGGTTGATCAACCTGGACTTCGCCGACGTCAAGTCGGTCATGGCCAATGCGGGCTCGGCGCTGATGGGTATCGGTTCGGCGCGCGGTGAGGACCGAGCGGTGGCGGCTGCGGAGAGCGCGGTCTCGAGCCCGCTGCTCGAGGCCTCCATCGACGGCGCCCACGGGGTGTTGCTCTCGATCGCGGGCGGCTCGGACTTGGGGCTCTTTGAAATCAACGAGGCAGCTGCCCTCGTGCAAGAAGCGGCCCACATCGACGCCAACATCATCTTCGGCGCCACCATCGACGATGCCCTGGGAGACGAGGTGCGCGTCACGGTGATCGCCGCTGGCTTTGACGGCGGGATGCCGAAGCGGCGAGCCGACGGCTCTGCAGGCCTGCGCAAGCATGCCGCGCCGGTGGCTCCCGCTGCTGTCGACGAGACCCGAGTGGCCGGATCTCGCGTTGACGCTCCGCTCGCTGCAGATGCCGGTCGGGCGCCGGCCCGGGTCGGCGCCGGGGTCGACCTCGACGACGACGAACTGGATGTGCCCGACTTCCTGAAGTGACCGGACCGCTTGCATGGCGCGACCGCGCTGACGGCGGCATCGAGGTGGCGTTTACTGATGCCTCCACGACCGTCGAGCGCTTCGCCGACACCCCGCAGGTGCAGGTCGACGCTGCGCTCGCACAACTGAGCAATGCCTGCGGCGCGCGCGTGGTGGACATGCACCAGGTCCACGGTGCGAGTGTGTCGCTGGTGGTCGACGCTGCCGCTGAGACCACCGCCGAGGCCGACGCGCTGGTGACAGCCGTCCCTGGAGTTGCGCTGCTGGCGCGCGTCGCGGATTGCGTGCCGGTGCTCATCGCCGACCCGGCTGCAGGAGTCATCGCGGCGGTCCACTCGGGCCGTCCCGGGCTGCTGGCCGGAGTGGTTCCAGCCGCCCTGCGGGCAATGACGTCTCTCGGTGCCGCACCCGCGGTGGCGTGGATCGGCCCGCACGTCTGTGGCCGCTGCTATGAGGTCCCCGACCCCATGCGTCGGGAAGTGGTTGAGCAGGTCCCGGCGAGTTGGTCGGAGACCTCGTGGGGCACCCCTGCCCTCGATCTGGGTGCGGGGGTAGCGGCGCAACTCGCGAGGGGTGGGGTGGAGGATGTTCGTGAGGTCGGTGGCTGCACCCGCGAGGACTCCCGGTGGCACTCCTACCGTCGCGATGGCGCCGCGGCCGGGCGATTCGCCGGCTTGATCTGGAGGGAGAGCAGATGACCGACGGCCTCGAGACGGCGCCCAGGGATGGTGAGGGCGGGGATGGTGAGGGCGGGGATGACCTGATCAGTGATCAGCGCACCGCAGACCTCGATGCCCGGCTTCAGGCGGCGCGGCGCCGCATCGACGAGGCGGCCCTCGGCGCCGGGCGACGACCCGAAGCCGTCACGCTCATCGTGGTGACGAAGTTCTTCCCCGCCGCTGACGTCCGCAGGCTCGCAGCGCTCGGGGTGACTGACGTGGGGGAGAACCGCCACCAGGAGGCGCTCGACAAGTCGACTGAGTGCGCCGATCTCCCGGTGCGCTGGCACTACATCGGGGGCCTCCAGAGCAACAAGGCCTCCGCCTTGGCTTCCTATGCCGACATGGTCCACTCCGTGGATCGGCTCAAGCTCGTGGCTCCGCTCGCTCGCGGAGCTGCCGAGCGCGGACGCGTGCTGGACGTCTTGGTGCAGGTGAGCCTCGATGAGCCCGGCGGCGGCGGCGCGCGCAGCGGCATAC
>JBAQXA010000341.1:0-2262 GCA_049299195.1 Nocardioides sp. | reverse complement strand
CGCCGACACCCTGCGGCGGGTGCTGTGGGCGCGCGGGCTGACTCTCGAGGTGACCGTCCATCCCGCGCAGTTGCCGGTGGGTGGTCGCCACCAATTGGCGAGCCGCTGTGCCGGGCTGATTCTGGATTCGCCGACGGCTCCGTTCCCGCCGCGCGCCCGGCATTGGTCCCGGCGTGCCTCCCGCGGCTATCCTGGACCACGATCATGTCCGTCTACGTCGACAATGCCGCCTCCACCGCGCTGGCTCCCGAAGCCCTCGCGGCGATGACCGACGCCTGGATGCGTCCGGGCAATCCGATGTCGCTGCACGAAGCGGGTCGGCTCGCGCGCCGCCGGTTGGAGGAGTCGCGCGAGACTATCGCGCGTTGCCTGGGTGCGCGCCCGTCCGAGGTGATCTTCACTTCCGGCGGCACCGAGTCGGACAACCTGGCGATCAAAGGCATCTTCGCGGCCCGCCGCGGCGCCGACGTCCGACGACGCCGCGTGGTGATCTCCGCCGTCGAGCATCATGCGGTGCTGGATCCGGCGCAGTGGCTCGCTGACCACGAGGGCGCCGAACTGGTGGTCCTGCCGGTCGACGAGGCCGGCCGGGTGGACCCCGATGACCTGCGCGCCGAGCTGGCCGCCCACCCCGATGAGGTCGCGTTGATCTCGGTGATGTGGGCGAACAATGAGGTCGGCACGGTGCAGCCGATCGCCGAACTGTCCGCGCTCGCCCGGGCGGCTGGGGTCCCGATGCATTCCGATGCGGTGGCCGCCGCCGGGCATGTCCCGGTCGACTTCAGCGCCGTCGGACTGTCCGCGATGACGGTGTCGGCACACAAGTTCGGCGGTCCGCAGGGGGTCGGCGCACTGGTGATCGGCCGCGATGTTGCCGCCCAGCCGCTCATCCATGGCGGCGGACACGAGCGCGACCTGCGGGCGGGCACGCAGAACGTGGCCGCTGCCGCGGGCATGGCCGCCGCCTTGCGGGCGGCGATCGACAACATCCAAGCGGACATCGACGCGGTCACTGCGCTCAGCGAACGGCTGCGCGCGGGCCTGGCCGGAATCGACGGCACCGTGGTCAATTCCAGCCCCGACGGCCTACCCGGGCTGGTGCACGTGAGCTTTGCGGGATGTCAGGGCGATTCGCTGCTGATGCTCCTCGATGCGCGCGGTGTGCAGTGTTCCACCGGATCGGCGTGCACCGCCGGTGTCGCCTCCGCCAGCCATGTCCTGCTCGCGATGGGTATGGACCGCGACCGGGCCCGCGGCTCGCTGCGCCTCTCGCTGGCCGTCGACAACACCGCCGCCGATGTCGACTACATCCTCGCCGTGCTCGGCGAGGTCTTGCACCGGGCACGTGCCGCCGGATTGACCGGGGTGCGCTGATGGCACGCGTCCTTGTCGCCATGAGCGGTGGCGTCGACTCGTCGGTGGCAGCGGCCCGCGCCGTGGACGCCGGGCACGATGTCGTCGGCGTGCATCTGGCGTTGTCGACGGCGCCCGGCGCCCTGCGCACCGGATCGCGCGGCTGTTGTTCCCGAGAGGATGCCGACGATGCGCGCCGCGTCGCCGACGTGCTGGGCATCCCGTTCTACGTCTGGGACTTCGCCGAGCAGTTCCAGGAGGAGGTGATCGACGAGTTCGTCGCCGCCTACGCCGCCGGTGAGACTCCAAATCCCTGCCTGAGCTGCAACGAGAAGATCAAGTTCGCGGCCCTGGCCGAGCGGGCCCTCGCCCTCGGCTTCGACGCCCTCGCGACCGGCCATTACGCCAGGCTGTCCGGCGGCGAGCTGCGGCGCGCGGTGGACGCCGACAAGGATCAGTCGTATGTGCTGGCCGTGCTTGACCGCGATCAGCTCGCCCGCGCGCTGTTCCCGATCGGGGATACCCCGAAGCCGGAGATCCGTGCCGAGGCGGCCCGCCGCGGCCTGCTGACCGCCGAGAAGCCGGACTCGCACGATATTTGTTTCATTCCGACCGGCGACACCCGCGCCTTCCTGGGCGCGCGCATCGGCGTGCGGCCGGGTGCGGTGGTCGACGCGCAGACCGGTGAACGCCTCGCCGAGCACGATGGCGTGCACGGCTTTACCATTGGCCAGCGCAAGGGGCTGGGTATCGACGCGCCCGCCGTCGACGGCGCGCCCCGCTACGTGACCGGCATCGATCCCGGCAGTGGAACGGTGACGGTGGGTGCCGCCGTGGACCTGGATGTGCACTCGATCGTGGCGGGCAAGGCCATCTGGTCGTCGGGCACGGCGCCGAACGGGCCGGTCG
>JBAQXA010000340.1:0-2978 GCA_049299195.1 Nocardioides sp. | reverse complement strand
GTGCGTGCGCTGGCCAGCAAGGCCATGCGTCCGGACCCCGCCGATCCCACCTGTCCGGCAACCGCCGCGGTCTGCGTGTATCCCGACATGGTCGGCGTCGCCAAGCAGACTCTCGGGGACAGCGGCGTACACGTGGCAGCCGTGGCGACGGCGTTCCCCAGCGGGCGGGCTGCGCTCGACATCAAGCTCGCCGACACCCGTGACGCGGTCGAAGCTGGAGCCGACGAGATCGACATGGTGATCGACCGAGGCGCGTTCTTATCGGGTCGCTATCTGCAGGTCTATGAGGAGATCCAGGCCGTCCGGGCAGCGTGTGCACGCCCCGACGGCAGCGAGGCACACCTCAAGGTCATCTTCGAGACCGGCGAACTCCAGACCTACGACAACGTGCGCCGTGCCTCCTGGCTCGCGATGCTCGCGGGCTGCCACTTCATCAAGACCTCCACCGGCAAGATCCAGCCCGCGGCGACGCTTCCGGTGACGATGATCATGCTCGAAGCGGTCCGCGACTTCCGAGCCACCACCGGGCAGATGATCGGCGTCAAACCGGCCGGGGGCATCCGCACCGCCAAGGACGCGATCAAATACCTCGTCATGGTCAATGAGGTCGCCGGTGAGCCCTGGCTCGATCCGGACTGGTTCCGGTTCGGCGCCTCCACGCTGCTCAACGACCTGCTGATGCAGCGCACCAAGATGCTCACCGGCCGCTACTCCGGCCCCGACTACTTCACCTTGGACTAGGAGCCGTCATGGCAACTGCAACCACCCCGGAGACGACGTCCGGCTTCGCGTATGCCGCCGCGCCCGAGTCCACTTCCAGCGTGCGGCTGGCCGCGTCCTACGGCCTGTTCATCGACGGCGAGTTCGTCGACGGAGCGGCGGGCAGCAGCGCGTTCAAGACGATCAGCCCCGCCACCGAAGAGGTGCTGGCCGAAGTGACTGAGGCGGGTGCGGCCGACGTCGACGCGGCGGTAGCTGCCGCGCGGCGCGCCTACACCCAGGTCTGGAGCAAGCTTCCCGGCGCCGAGCGGGCGAAGTACCTCTACCGGATCGCGCGCATCATCCAGGAGCGGTCCCGCGAACTCGCGATCGTGGAGTCGCTCAACAACGGCAAGCCGATTCGCGAGTCGCGCGATGTCGACATCCCCCTGGTCGCCGCCCACTTCTTCTACTACGCAGGCTGGGCCGACAAGCTCCGCTACGCCGGCTACGGCACGACGCCCCACGGCGTCGCCGCTCAGGTGATCCCGTGGAACTTCCCGCTGCTCATGCTCGCCTGGAAGGTCGCCCCGGCGCTGGCGTGCGGCAACACCGTCGTGCTCAAGCCCGCGGAGACCACGCCGCTGACGGCCCTGCTGTTTGCGGAGATCTGCCAGCAGGCCGACCTGCCTCCGGGCGTGGTCAACATCCTCACCGGCGCCGGGGCCACCGGCCAGGCGCTGGTCGCCCATCCCGATGTCGACAAGGTCGCCTTCACGGGCTCAACCGGCGTCGGCAAGGCGATCGCGCGCACCATCGCCGGCACGGCCAAGAAGGCCACCCTCGAGCTCGGCGGCAAGGCCGCCAACATCGTCTTCGACGATGCCCCGATCGACCAGGCCGTCGAGGGGATCGTCGACGGGATCTTCTTCAACCAGGGCCACGTCTGCTGCGCCGGCTCTCGGCTGCTGGTCCAGGAGAACGTCTACGACGAGGTCCTCGAGCGGCTCAAGCAACGCATGTCGACCCTGCGGGTCGGCGATCCGCTGGACAAGAACACCGACATCGGCGCGATCAACTCCGGTGAGCAACTCCAGCGCATCCGGGAGCTCTCCGAGGTTGGCGATGCCGAGGGCGCCGAGCGCTGGGAGGCCGCCTGCGACTTGCCCACCCAGGGCTTCTGGTTCCCGCCGACGATCTTCACGGGGGTCTCGCAGGCCCACCGGATCGCGCGCGAGGAGATCTTCGGGCCGGTCTTGTCGGTGCTGACCTTCCGCACCCCGAGCGAGGCCGTCGAGAAGGCCAACAACACCCCCTTCGGTCTCTCCGCCGGCATCTGGACGGAGAAGGGCTCGCGGATCCTCTGGGTGGCCGGGCAGTTGCGCGCCGGGGTGGTCTGGGCCAACACCTTCAACAAGTTCGACCCGACGAGCCCGTTTGGCGGCTTCAAGGAGTCCGGCTATGGCCGCGAGGGCGGCCGCCACGGGCTCGCCGCCTACCTTGCAGGAGACGCCCGATGAGCCCCAAGACCAAAGCCACCGAACGGCTGGAGGTCCGCAAGACCTACAAGCTCTACATCGGCGGAGCCTTCCCGCGCTCGGAGTCCGGGCACTCCTACGAGGTCACCGACGCCAGCGGGCGCTTCCTCGCCAACGCCTCCCTTGCCTCCCGCAAGGACGCACGCGATGCGGTGGTTGCCGCGCGCAAGGCGCAGGGCGGCTGGGCCGGCCGGACGGCATACAACCGCGCGCAGATCCTCTACCGCGTGGCCGAACTGCTGGAGGACCGGCGGGCGCAGTTCGTCGACGCCGTCGCACGCTCGGAGGGTATGCCGGAGCGCGAGGCCGCGGGCCAGGTCGACGCCGCCATCGACCGACTGGTCTGGTACGCTGGGTGGGCCGACAAGCTGACTCAGGTCGTGGGCAACGCCAACCCGGTGGCCGGGCCCTACTTCAACCTGTCGACGCCCGAGCCGTGCGGCGTCGTTGCCGTGCTCGCCCCGCAGCAGTCAAGCCTGCTCGGGCTGGTGAGCGTGATCGCGCCGGTGATCGTCAGCGGCAACACCACCGTGGCCATCTCCTCGCTTGAGCGACCCCTGCCGGCGGTGACCCTCGCCGAGGTGCTCGCGACCTCCGATGTGCCGGGCGGGGTCGTCAACATCCTCACCGGATCCGCCGCGAGCGTCGCTCCGTGGCTGGCGTCGCACATGGACGTCAACGCCATTGACCTCGCCGGCGTCGCCGGTGACGCGGAGCTGGCGCGCTCCCTGGAGGAGGCCG
>JBAQXA010000339.1:0-2101 GCA_049299195.1 Nocardioides sp. | reverse complement strand
GGGGTGACCTCGGCGGCGGCGGGGTTCGGCGTGTAGGCCGATTGCCAGTTGTCGCTGGAGGACTGTCCGGCGAGGCGCTTCACGACGAACCCCGCAACGGCCGCGAGACCGAGCAGCACCAGGAGCTTGCGCAGGCGTCCGCGCCGCTTGGGGGCCGGCTCGCTTGCCGCGGCGTCGCCCCCCGGCATACCGGCTGCACTCAACTTCGCGCTCGCCGCTGCAGCGGCTTCCTTGGCCTTCTCGGCTGCGAGCGACTTGCCGTCGGCGAGGACGGGTGCTGCGGCCGCCATGGCTTCGTCGTACTTCTCCTTGGCGGTCTCGACGGCCGCTTCGATCTGCGGCAGCACGCTCTCGGCGAACTCGGCAGCCTGATCGATGAGGGACTTCTTGCGGGCCACGCCGTGGCTCCTCTCCGGTGAAGGTCGGCTTCTGGAGGGCCGATCGGCGTGGGACCACGCCATCTCGAGCCCGCGCACCACTCTACGGGGGCGGGCCCGCCGTGGGGCGGCGGCGGTTGGGGAGGTTGGGAGCGCATGGGAGGATCGAGCCCAACGGGCCGCTGGTGTGGCCCGTTGTGTTGGCCGGACAGTCCGTGCCGACCGCATCAACTCCTGAGAGGCAAGACATTGGCGGACCTGCAGGCGACCCTGAAGACCAACCGGGGCGACATCGTGATCAACCTGTTCCCCGACCACGCGCCGATGACGGTCGACAACTTCGTGGGTCTGGCTGAGGGCACCAAGGACTACAACAGCGGCAACGGACGCACCGGACCGTTTTATGACGGGCTGGGCTTTCACCGGGTGATCAGCGGCTTCATGATTCAGGGCGGCTGCCCGCTCGGCACCGGCACCGGCGGCCCCGGCTACACCTTCAAGGACGAACCGCACCCCGAGCTCGTCTTCGACAAGCCCTACCTGCTGGCCATGGCCAACGCCGGCCCCGGCACCAACGGTTCGCAGTTCTTCGTCACCGTGGGCGCCACCACCTGGCTCAACTTCAAGCACACGATCTTCGGCGAGGTCGCCGACCAGGCTTCGCGCGACGTCGTCGACGCGATCGCTGCCACCCGCACCGGCGGTGGCGACCGGCCCGTCGACCCGGTCGTGATCGAGTCGGTCGAGATCTCGCGCGGCTGACCCAGGACTTGCCGACGGATGTCCGAACCCACGAACCCGCCGGGGGCTGATCCCCAAGCACCGACCTGCTTCCGGCACCGCGATCGGGAGACCTACATCTCCTGCCAACGCTGCGCCCGGCCGATTTGTCCGGACTGCATGCGTGACGCCGCGGTCGGGTTCCAGTGTCCGGAGTGCGTCGCCGAGGGCGCGCGCAGCATCCCGGCGCCTCGTACCAGCTATGGCGGCCTCCACCGAGGCAACCCGCAACTGACGTCCTTCGTGTTGATGGGGCTCAACCTGGCGGTGTGGCTGCTGATTGTGGCGACCGGCGGTTCGGCGAGCGCGTGGGTCAGCCGGCTCGGCATCAAGCTCGGCTCCTATTGCATCTCCGAGCCGCGGCTGCCCGAGGGGCTCTGCCGCCAGATCCCCGGCGGCTGGTGGTCCAACGGCGTCGATGGCGGCGCGTGGTGGCAGTTGGTGACCGCGACGTTCACCCACGTCGAGATCATGCACATCGCCTTCAACATGTTTGCGCTGTTCATCCTCGGTCCGCAGCTGGAGGCCTTGATGGGCCGCGCGCGCTTCCTGGCGACCTACCTCATCGCCGGTCTCGGCGGAT
This sequence comes from Nocardioides sp., assembly GCA_049299195.1. GTDB lineage: Bacteria > Actinomycetota > Actinomycetes > Propionibacteriales > Nocardioidaceae > Nocardioides. Next base: position 361 of record JBAQXA010000339.1, on the reverse strand, counting down.
CCGTGGCGGTGCTGTGGCTGGAGAACCCCTACGGCCTGACCGTCGGTGCGTCGGGCTCGATCTTCGGACTCATGGCCGCGCTCTTGGTCGTCGTGCACCAACGCGGCGGCAACCCACAACACATCGTGATGTGGGTCGGCATCAACCTGGTGATCACCTTCACCAGCAACGGGATCAGCTGGCAGGGCCACCTCGGCGGCTTCGTCGTCGGCGGCCTGATCGCCGCAATCGTCGCCTACGCCCCCCGCGGGGCCGGGACCTCGGGTCCCGCGAGCCGAGCCCGCTTGCAGTACGCCGGCATGGCCGCCGTCACCGTCGCCCTGCTCGCGCTGGCAGCCCTCCGCGTCGCCCTGTGGTGAGC
>JBAQXA010000338.1:0-2100 GCA_049299195.1 Nocardioides sp. | reverse complement strand
TAGCCGCCGAAGACCTGGATCGCGTCGGTCGCGACCGCCATCGCGGAGTCGGTGGCCCCGAGTTTGGCGATGCTGGCCTGGCGGGCGAAGGGGCGGCCGGAGTCCTTGAGTCGGGCCGCGTGGAGGTACATCGCCCGCGAGCGCTCCACCCTGGCTGCCATGTCGGCCAGCAGGAACTGCATCCCTTGGAACTCACCGATCTTTTGGCCGAACTGCTCCCGCTGTCCGGCATACGCCACGGCTTGCGCGAGCGCGCCATGCGCCAGACCGGTGCCCACGGCGGCGATGCCAAGCCGGCCGCCGTCCAGCGCTCCGAGTGCGATCCGCATCCCGTCGCCCTCGGCACCGATCCGGCGGGCGGCGGGCACGCGGACCTGGTCGAGGATCACTTGGGTGGTGACATCGCAGTGCAGCCCGAGCTTGCGCTCAGGGGCGCCGAAGCTCAGCCCCGCCGAGTCAGCGGTGATCAGGAAGCAGCTCAGGCCGCCCCTCGCCGCGTCAGAGGTGCGGGCGAAAAGGACGTAGTAGTCGGCGTGCGAGCCGTTGCTGATCCATTGCTTGACCCCGGTGAGCACGTAGTCGTCGCCGTCGCGCTGGGCGCGCGTGCGGATCGCGTTCACATCGGAGCCGGCTTGCGGCTCGGAGAGCGCGTAGGCGCCCAGCCAATCGCCCCCGAGCATCCGCGGCAGCCACTCGGCCCGCTGCTCAGCGGTGCCATGAGTGTCGAGCACGCTCACGGTCAGGGTGTGCACCGACATCCCCACCGCGACGCTCGGCCACACCATCGCCAGCTCCTCGATGACCTGCAGGTAGACCTCATAGGGCTGCGCGCCGCCGCCGAACTCCTCGGCGAAGGGCAATCCCTTGAGACCGCTCTGCCCGAGCAGGGCGTATGCCGCCGCCGGGAACTCCGCGCGCGCCTCGAGGTCGCGTACTTGGGGTGCCAACTCCTTCTCGGCGAGCTCGCGGGTCAGGTCGAGCAGCGCGTGGGCTTCCTCGGTGGGCAGCAGTCGGTCGACGGGGAGGCTCATCGTTCGATTCTAGGGGCGGCGGGCCCGTACGATGTCGCCCGAGCGCCTGCCCGTCGGCAGACGATCTTCGCCGCCTTAGCTCAGTGGTAGAGCTCCCGCCTTGTAAGCGGACGGTCGTCGGTTCAATCCCGACAGGCGGCTCTGGCGGCTCCGTCAGGGGGGAGTCAGCGCGCGCGGCTCAGCTGGCGAGCATCGCCTGCATCCGGGTGATTTCGGCCGTCTGGGAGGTGACGATCTCCTCAGCCAGGGCCCGCGCCTCTTCGTGGGTCCCTTCGGCCAGCTCGGCCTGCGCCATCTCGATGGCACCCTCGTGGTGGAAGATCATCGCTCGGAGCCAGGCCGCCTCGAAGTCGGCATCGGGGGTCTCTCGCAGCGCGCGCAACTCGTCTGGGGACAGCATCCCGGCGTGGCCAGAGTCTGCACCTGACGCTGAGTCGGCTTCGGAGCCCGTCTCCCCATGGAGGTGCTCCGGCGGCTTTTCGCCCCACAGCTCAAGCCAGCGCGTCAGTTGGACGATCTCGGGGCTCTGCGCGGCGTGGATATCGCGCAGCAACTCAGTGAACGCCGGAGTCTGTGGTCGGCCTTGGGCCATCAGCACCATCAGCAACGCCTGGGAGTGGTGCGCGCTCATGTCGGCCGCGAAAGCCACGTCGGCGGCCGAGTGGTCACTGGCAGCCGATCCTGACGTGGGTACCTCGCGCTCGGAGTTCTCCGAGGCGCACGCCGTTGCCGCCAGGAGCGAACCAGCGAGCAGCACCGCGATCCTCATCACCATGCCCTCGACGGTAGCGGCCGCACCGAAACCGGCCCCGCGGTGAGGTGAGCTGCGTCGGGGTGATCCGCGTCGAGGTGGCCCGCGCCGAGGTGGCCCGCGTCGAGGATCCCTTCGTCGGGTTGGCCGGGGTCGCCGCGACCGACTAGAGCGTCCTGGGCGGCGATGAGGGGGAGCTCACCCGGCTCCCGGGGCGGAGCGGAGAGCACCCGCCATACAGCCGCCGTGGTGGCGGCGAGGGCGGCGCGAAGCGTCATGCCCCCGACTACGTGGGCGCTGAACAGGGCGGTGGTGAGA
>JBAQXA010000337.1:0-1582 GCA_049299195.1 Nocardioides sp. | reverse complement strand
CATACCCGTCTGGCACGGCCGCGAGCACTGGCTCGCCGTGGTCGTGCCGGTGGCGATCGCGATCCACCGGCCTGTCCTCAAGGCTGAGCAAGTCTCCCCCGCGACGTTTCGCCTGTGGGCTCTCGTGGAGTCTGGCTACGCCCAGGACCAGCGCACGGGCCGGCGCTGCATCGTGCGCCCGGCGACCGTTGCCAGCGTCATGGGGATGCATGTGGACGTAGCTCGCACCTGCCGCCGGAGCGCCCGCAAGCTCGGTCTGCAGGTCGTCATCCAGCTGGGCCGGATGCTCTCGCTCGAGGAGTGCACCGCGGCGCGGCGTAGGGGCTCGCGGCAACGGGGGTTATCCACAGAGACGGCCTTGACGGTCCCGCAGGCTCTGCGTTCGGCTGTGCATTCCGCTAGCCCTACCAGTGGTAGGGCCAGACCCCTTAAACCTCACCTTGGCGTCGAATCCCTTCACGGCCTAGCGGCCGAGAAGAAGGAGGCGGCTCCGCCGCCGCACAGACATCAAGGGGCTCAGCGGCGCCGACAGGCCCGACATGTGGCATCGGACCTGGTCAAGATCGTCCCCTGGCTGCGAACAGAGCGTCCAGGACGGCTCGGGCCAGCCCTGACTCCGTTCATCACCGCCACTCCCCCATGGAGTGCTCAGGATCTAGCGCTGGCCCTCGAAGACCTCACGCTGCGCAGCGGACGCGGTGCGATCCACGCAGAGCGGATCCAGACCCGACCCGCTGCCGTGCTTGCCGGGCTCCTGCGCCAGCTCGACCCGCAGGTCGACCATCCCAGCCTGGCCGCGATTCCGGACACCACTCCCCCGCAACCGTGCGGAGGGCCCACCTGCGATGGCCACGGCTGGATCGAGCTCGACGACGGCCGGGTCGCCAAGTGCCCGCACTGCCCACCAGCGATCCGTTCCTGGCGGACGATCGCCGGCGGCCCGGTCGCCGACGAACCGCCGTTCTAGTCACTGCCTGACGTCGTCGCTGGCTGCGGCGGGATGGTCTGGCCGGTGAAGGGTTGGCCGTTGGCGGTGATGGTGGCGCCGTTGGTGAGGGTGGGCCCGTCGAGTCCGTTGAACTGGGTGTCGGGCCCGATGGTCACGTTGTCGAAGGTGACCTGGACGCGGTCCCACGCAACCTCCTCGAACCACGTCGTCCCGCCCGCGAAGCGCGCATCTTTGAACGAGGTCTCTGTGCCGGTGAACTGCCCCCCATCGAACGAGATCGACTCACCGGTGAACTCCGCCCGGTCGAACGTGGTGAACACGCCGGAGAAGTGCGCCCGGTCGAACGAGGTCGACCAGCCCGTGAAGTGCGCCCGGTCGAACGAGGTCGTCGCGCCGGTGAAGTGCGCCCGGTCGAACGAGGTCCGCGCGCCGGTGAACTTGGTCCCCTCGAACAAGGTCTCTGTGCCGGTGAACTGCGCATCGAGGAATGAGGTCTTCTCGCCGGTGAACTGCGCCGCGTTGAACCGGGTCGTGTCGCTGGTGAAGGTCGCCCGGTCGAACGAGGTCTCCTCGCCGGTGAACTGCGCCCCGTTGAACCAGGTGAACTGGCCGGTGAACCGCGCCCCGTCGAAC
>JBAQXA010000336.1:0-2513 GCA_049299195.1 Nocardioides sp. | reverse complement strand
CGCAGCCACAGAGTCAGCGGGTAGTTCCACAGGTAGGCGCCGTAGGAGACCACCCCAAGCGCTGCGAACGCGCGCGCGGGCGCCGTGCTCACCTCCCGGAATCGCAGCGCGGCGATCACGGTCGCTGCAGTCGCTGCCGAGACGACCGGGCCGACGACCAGGTAGGTGAGCGCCGAACCCCGCACCGGCAACACCGACAACAGGGCGAGCACAGCCCCCGCCACCCAGGGGGCCAGGGTCCGCCAGCCCGGCCGCGCGGGTCGTCGGTCTACGGTCCCCGCCGACACCCCAACGGCCAGTCGGGTTGCGCCGCCGATCACGAAGCACACGGCCCACGACGTCGGCAGTGCATAGGCGAGATCTGGTGCATCGTGCAACCACACGAGGGTCGCAAGGCACCCGATAAGCGCGGCGGCCGCAGCGGCGGCAGCGGCCCACCCAGCCCTGCCCCGGCGCAGACCCAGCAGCAAGACCGTGGGCCACAGCAGATAGAACTGCTCCTCGGTCGCCAGGGTCCACAGATGAAACATCGCGGGGCTGGCCGACCAGAGGGGAAGGTTCCCCGTCCAGGTCAACGCCACGAGGACCGTTTCTGCCACGGCGGACCGCTCCCCCAGCGGGTCCCACGTCACGGTGACCAGGACATAGCCCGCCACCAGCACCACCAGTGCCGGCGCGAGTCGCACGACCCTGCGGCGATAGAAGTCACCCAGCCGGACCCCGCCCGCACGCGCGAACTCCTCAGTGAGTAGTCCGGTGATGAGGAAGCCGCTCAGCGTGAAGAACATGACCACGCCCACCACACCGGCCCCAGGGAAGAGGGCGGGCACGGCATGGCGCAGCATGACCAGGGCGATCGCCACCCCGCGCAGCACGTCGAGCCCAGCCACCCTCGGCGACGGCCGACCGACCACGTCGGGCGCCGCGGGAGCGATCACGCTCATGGGCTCAGCGCGGCGGCGATGAGTGCGTCGAGAAGCGCGGGATAGGGCATGCCGGCAGCCGCAAAGATCAGCGGCACCTGGGACTTGTCGGTGAACCCGGGCACCGTGTTGACCTCGTTGAGCACGGGACCCGCTTCGGTCAGGAAGAAGTCAACGCGGATCACCCCGGTCGACTCCAAAGCGGCCGCCATGCGCAGCGCGGCATCGGTGAGGGCTGCGGTCTCGGCAGCAGTCAGGGCGGCTGGCACGCGGAAGTCGGGGTGGCGCGCGTACTTATCGGCGTACCCGAACACTCCTCCGGCGAACCCGTCGTCCACGATCTCCAACGGCGGGCCGCACACCAACTCGCCCCCGCTCAGACGCAGCACGCCTAGGTCTATCTCGCGCCCGACCAGCACCTCTTCGATCAGCCCCCGGCTGTCGTGTGCGGCGGCCGCCGCACAGGCGGCAGACAACGTCTCCGGGACATCGACCAGGCTCACTCCGAGACTCGATCCAGCACTCGCGGGCTTCACGACCACCGGCCCGGTCCACGGTGACGGCTGCGTCCCGCGGGCAATCACCTCCCCGGCGGCAACCCGGATCCCCAAGCCGGCCGCCAATGCCTTGGTGGCCACCTTGTCCATGGCCAGCGCGCCCGCGCGCAACCGCGGACCGGTGTGCGGTACGCCGACAAAGTCGCAGAGCGCACTCAACGAGCCGTCTTCGCCGGGCGCTCCGTGCACCAACGGCAGCGCCACATCACAGCGCTGCAACTGCGTCATCGCGTCGGCGACGCCGCACGCCGTACCTGACACCACCCACGTGCCGTCTCGGCCGATGGTGAAGTCGATGGACTGATAGCGCGAGGGGTCCAGCGCGGCCCGAGCCGAGGCGGCGCTCGCGAGGGACACCTCGTGCTCGCCGCTGGTTCCGCCGCCGATGACCGCGACTCGTAGTCGACCGCTCGTGGGGCCGGTCACGAGCCCACCACGTCCCGCCGCTCGTCGACCGGCTGGTCAACCCGCTGGGCAACCCACTCATCGACCCGCTCATCAACCACGGGGTGTACGACGCGCGTGACCCTCGGGCCGATCCCAGTCACGATCTCGTGCGGGATGGTCTCGCACCACCTCGCCCAATCCGCCACGCTGGGAGCTCCGGTCGAGGCCGGGCCGAACACGGTCACCGTGGCCCCTAACGGTGCCCCGGCAGGCCCGAGATCGACGACGGTCTGGTCCATCGAGATTCGCCCGACCACGGGGCATCGGCGGCCACCGACCACAACTTCGGCACGGTTCGATGCCGCTCTCGGCAGGCCGTCCGCATATCCGAGCGGGATCAATCCGAGCACTGTGTCCGACGGCGCGGACCAGGTCGAGCCATAGCCGACGCCGGTCCCCGCGGCAGCACGGTGCGTCGATACGAGCCGACTACGCAGGGTGAGCGGCTGGTCCAGCAACGCGATCCCCGCAGGATCGATCCCGACCAACCCAGCGCCCACGCGCGAGCAGGACAACCGCGCGGCCGGGTCGTGCAGGGTGGCGGCGCTGGCGGCGAGGTGGAGCAGTCGCGTGTCCAGGCCCGCCC
>JBAQXA010000335.1:0-5862 GCA_049299195.1 Nocardioides sp. | reverse complement strand
CCGCTGGAGCGCCCGATCGATGAGGTCTTGCGCGACCTCCGCTGGGGCAAGGTCTCGGTGGCCGGTGCGCGGGAGGACTATGGGGTGGTGGTGACCGGCAGCATCGACGAGCCCGGGGCCGACGTCGCGGCGACCGACCAACTCCGGACGGCGCTGCGAGCAGCCCGCACCGGGGCGGAGCCCTTCTTCGACCGCGGACCGGGCTACGCCCTGCTCGCCGGCGACGGCTCGACGTTTAGCCCGTACGACGTGAGGTGAGCCCGCGCGGCTCGCAGAGGAGGAAGTCATGACCGCACCGACCGCCGGCCCGCTCGCAGGGGCCACGGTGATCGATCTGTCGCGCGCGCTCGCCGGCCCGCACGCCGCGCAGGTGCTCGGCGATCTCGGTGCGCGGGTGATCAAGATCGAGTCGGCCGGTGGCGACGACACCCGCGGCTACGGCCCGCCCTTCGTCGGGCCCGAAGACGACCCGATCTCGACCTACTACCTCTCGTGCAACCGCAACAAGGAGTCGATCGTCCTCGACCTCAAGTCCGACGACGGCCGGGAGACGCTCACCCGGCTGCTGGCGGTCGGCGACGTGCTCATCGAGAATTTCCGACCCGGCGTGCTCGACCGGCTCGGCTTCCCCGTCGACCGGCTCCACGAGATCAACCCCCGGCTGGTCGTGCTCAAGATCAGCGGCTTCGGGGAAGACGGCCCCGAAGGCGGCCGCGCGGGCTACGACCAGATCGCCCAGGGGGAGGCCGGCCTGATGTCGCTGACCGGTCCCGGGCCCGACGACCCGCAGCGAGTCGGCGTACCGATCGGGGATCTGCTCGGTGGGCTGCACGGGGTCATCGGGGTGCTCGCGGCGCTGGAGGAGCGGCATCGCACCGGCGTCGGCCGGGTGGTGCGCACCTCGCTGCTGGCGTCGGTGGTCGGCGTCCATGCCTTCCAGGGCACCGCCTGGACCGTCGCCGGTCAGGTGCCGCGCGCCCAGGGCAACCACCACCCCTCGATCAGCCCCTACGGACTCTTCAGCGGCCGCGACGGACAGTTGCAGATCGCGTGTGGCAGCGAGGGCTTATGGGTGAAGTTCGCCGAGGCGTTCGGGATCGACCCGGCCGCCGAAGGCATGGCGACCAACGCCGATCGGGTGCGCAATCCGGAGTTGGTCCGCGCCACCATCAACGGCGTCTTCGCGTCCTACGACGTGGCCGACCTATTGGCGACGCTGGCCCGCGCCGGGGTGCCGGCTGGCGAGGTGCGCACCCTCGACCGCGTCTATGACTGGGAGCAGACCCGCAGCCAGCACCTCCTGCTGACCGTCGACCACCCGGTGCTCGGCCCGATCGAGTTGCCCGGCTCGCCGTTGCGCTTCGACGACAACTCTTATGGCGGTGGCCGCGAGGCGCATCTGCCGCCGCCCGGACTCGGTCAACACAGCAACGCGATCCGGGCCTGGCTCGACGAGGTGGCCCCTCGGTGACCGATCCCCAGAGCGGCGAGCCGCGCCCCTCCCGCCCGTCGGCGCGGGAGCTGATGGCGGCGGTCTTCGACGAGGGCTCGACCGACTTCTGGGACGGCCCGCCGGTGCCGGTCGCCCCGCCAGGTTCGCCGTATGCCGAGGAGTTGGCCGCCGCCGCCGAGCGTGCCGGCACCGACGAGTCGATCATCACCGGCTCGGCACGCATCCACGGTCGGCCGGTTGCCTTCGTGGTCGGTGAGTTCCGCTTCCTGGCCGGATCGATCGGGCAGGCCGCCGCGGAGCGGATCGTGCTCGCCTTCGAGCGCGCGACCCGCGAGGGGTTGCCGCTCTTTGCGGCACCGACCTCGGGTGGCACCCGGATGCAGGAGGGCACCCCGGCATTCGTCGGGATGGTGAAGATCAGCAGCGCGGTGGCCGACTTCAAGGCCGCGCGGCTGCCCTACATCACCTATCTGCGCCACCCCACCACCGGCGGCGCGTTCGCCTCGTGGGGCTCGCTCGGACACGTGACCGTCGCCGAGCCCGGGGCCACGATCGGCTTCCTCGGGGCCCGGGTCTATGAAGCGCTCTATGGCCAGCCGTTCCCCGCCAACGTGCAGACGGCGGAGAACCTCTATGCCCACGGATTGCTCGACGCAGTGCTGCCCAAGGAGGCCCTGGCCGAGACCGCGGAGCGCTTCTTGGACCTGGTGTTGTCGCCACGCGAGCTGACCCCGATCGAGCCGGTGCCAATGGAGGACCTGCCGGACGTGCCGGCGTGGGACTCGATCCAGCGGTCGCGTCGGCCGGATCGGCCCGGTGTGCGGGCGTTGCTGCGGCTCGGCGCCACCGACGTCTTGCCGCTCTCGGGCACAGGGGCAGGTGAGACCGACCGGACGATGCTGCTGGCGCTGGCGAAGTTTGAGGGGGCGGCGTGCGTCGTACTCGGGCAGGACCGGCGGGCCGAGGCCAGCGACAAGCCGCTCTCGCCCTCGGGTCTGCGGATCGCGCGGCGGGGCATGCGGCTGGCAGAGGAGTTGGGTATGCCGCTCGTGTCGGTGATCGATACGGCGGGGGCGGCGCTGTCGAAGGAGGCCGAAGAGGGCGGGATGGCCGGCGAGATCGCCCGCAGCCTGGCCGACCTGGTGACGTTGGACGTGCCGACCCTGTGTGTGCTGCTCGGCCAAGGCACCGGCGGCGGCGCGCTGGCGTTGATGCCCGCCGATCGGGTGATCAGCGCGCTGCACTCGTGGTTGTCGCCACTGCCGCCCGAAGGTGCCTCGGCGATCTTGTTCCGCTCCACCGACCGGGCCGCTGAGCTGGCCACCCAGCAGCGGGTGCGCGCGCTGGACCTGCTGGAGGACGGCATCATCGACCGGATCGTCGCCGAGCGCCCCGACGCCGCCGACGAACCCGAGGAGTTCTGCCGCCGGATGGCCAACGCGATCCGGCACGCGCTGGGTGAGCTCTCCCGCATCCCTCCGGCGAGCCGGCAGGCCCGCCGCCACGAGCGCTGGCGGCGCCTCGGTTTGTGAGGCCGCCCGCGACGGCATCTCGCCGACCGGGCGTGACCTCACCGGAAGTGACAAGCATTCGCGGGTCCGCTGGCAAAAGCTGCCGACGATGGGGACAGGGTGCCGCCCTAGCGTGACGGTGTGCGTGTCCTTCTGGCCCTGGGTGGCAATGCCATGACCTCTCCCGACGGGGCTGCGCGGCCAGAAGATCAGATCGCCGCGATCCAGACCGCCATGTCGGCGGCTGCCCGGCTCGTTCGGGCGGGCCACGAACTGGTCGTCACGCACGGCAACGGGCCCCAGGTGGGCAACCTGCTGGTCAAGAACGAGCTCGCTGCGCAGGTGGTGCCACCGGTGCCGCTCGACTGGTGCGGGGCGCAGACCCAGGGCACCCTCGGCTTCACGATCGTGTCCGCCCTTGAGTCAGCGCTGCGCGCCGACGGCGACCACACCCCGGTGGCGGCGCTGGTCACCCGCACCCTGGTCGATGCCGCCGACCCCGGCTTCACCACTCCGACCAAGCCGATCGGGCGCTCGCTCACTCGCGAGCAGGCCCAGCCGATGATCGAGCACGGTCAGATCTGGTCGGAGCGCAAGCAATCCGATGGCTCCTCGGTCTGGCGCCGAGTCGTCGCCTCCCCCGACCCGCTCGAGGTGCTAGACACTCCCGCCATCGCCGCACTGATCGGCTCCGGCTTCGTGGTCTGCTGTGCCGGCGGCGGCGGGATCCCCGTCGTACGCGATGGCGACGGCAGCGTCCGCGGCGTCGAGGCCGTCATCGACAAAGACCTCACCGCCGCGTTGCTGGCGCGCACCCTCGATTGCGACGTGCTCGTCATCGCCACCGATGTCGACCACGCCGCCGTCGGTTGGGGCACGCCCAGCCAGCGCAGCCTCGGCTCCATCTCTGCCGCCGAACTCCGGGACCATGCCGACGCCGGCGAGTTCGCGGCCGGCTCGATGGGCCCCAAGGTCGCCGCCGCACTGCGCTTTGTCGAGCAGGGTGGCCCGCGTTCGGTGATCACCTCCCTGACCCACATCACAGAGGCGGTGGCCGGCGAGTTCGGCACCGTCATTGCCGCCTGATTCATCCACCACCACGAAAGAGAAGAGCCCATGCCCGACGCCATTGAGGTCCGCAAGGTCCCGCTGCACACCGTTTCCGACGCCAGCGAGCTCGGCAAGCTGATCGACGAAGGCGTTTTCGCCGCCGACCGCGTGATCGCCGTGATCGGCAAGACCGAGGGCAACGGCGGCGTCAACGACTACACCCGGATCATCGCCGACCGGGCCTTCCGCGAGATCCTCGTCGAGAAGGGCGCCGATCCGGCCAAGGTCAAGGAGATCCCGATCGTCTGGTCCGGTGGGACCGACGGCGTGATCAGCCCCCACGCCACGATCTTCGCCACCATCCCGGCCGAGCAGGCCGTGCAGACCGACGAGCCGCGGCTCACCGTCGGCTTCGCGATGAGCGACCACCTGCTGCCCGAGGAGATCGGCTACACCTCGATGATCGACAAGGTCGCCGCCGCGGTGAAGGTCGCGATGGAGCGCGCCGGCATCACCGACCCGGCCGATGTCCACTACGTGCAGACCAAGACCCCGCTGCTCACCATCCACACGATCCGCGACGCCAAGTCGCGCGGCAAGTCGGTGTGGACCGAGCACACCCACGAGTCGATGGACCTCTCCAACGGGTGTACGGCGCTCGGCATCGCGGTCGCGCTCGGCGAGATCGAGATGCCCACCGACGCCGACGTGATGCACAACCGCGAGCTCTACTCCTCGGTCGCCTCCTGCTCCTCGGGCGTCGAGCTCGACCAGGCCCAGGTGGTCGTGGTCGGCAACGCGCGCGGCGTGGGTGGCCGCTACCGCATCGGCCACTCGGTGATGAACGACGCCCTCGACGCCGACGGCATCTGGGCCGCGATCAAGGACGCCGGCCTGGACCTGCCCGAGCGGCCGCATACCTCCGACATCCAGGGTCGACTCGTCAACGTCTTCCTCAAGTGCGAGGCCTCCCTCGACGGCCAAGTGCATGGGCGCCGCAACGCGATGCTCGACGACTCCGATGTGCACTGGCACCGCCAGATCAAGTCGTGCGTCGGCGGCGTGACCGCGTCGGTGACCGGCGACCCGGCCGTCTTTGTGTCGGTGTCGGCGGCGCACCAGGGCCCCGAGGGTGGTGGCCCGGTGGCCGCGATTGTCGACCTGGGCGAGGGCGAGCCGAGCGGCTACCGCTGGAGCCGCTGAGCCCAACGGCCACGAGGTAGAAGGTTATTTGTATCAGATACTTGACACAAACACCCTGAGGGCTGCATCCTTTTTGTATCATCTCTTCGATACAAAGGGGAACAGGACATGGCATTTCCACTCGTGGCAGCGATTCTGCTGTCGTTGCTCTTCATCGGCTGCGTGGTGGTGGTCACGCTGCTCGTCGTCTCCTACCGCGGCATGCTCTCGGGCAAGCGGGAGGCGGTGCGGGAGGAACGCTCAGTCCTCCTGGCTCGGTATGCCGGCGCGGTAGCCGGCGTGCTGGCCGCCATCGCGGTCGGCAGCCTGCCCGGGCACGGGCTCGGGCCCATGCTCGCTCCGGTCGCCTTCGGCCTGCTGGTCCTGACCGGCGTGATCGTGGGTGAACTCGTCGCCCGCAAACCGATCTCCGGCTCCGAGCGCGAGGCGTCGCTCGCGCCTCGTCGGGTCATCGACTACATCCCGCGCGCCTTCGGTGCGAGCCTGCTGTTGCTGTTCGTTGGGGTCGTCGGGCTCCTGGCGGTCACGACCCTCACCGCCTCGGCCGATGACGCCGGCCGCGCGGGACGTGAGCTCACCCGGGCATGCAGCCGGGTGATGAGCGCGAGCCGCAGTCCCTACCCCGGCAGCTACTACAGCCTGCCG
>JBAQXA010000334.1:0-2627 GCA_049299195.1 Nocardioides sp. | reverse complement strand
GTTGCGACGACACGATCTCTTGGTAGGTCTGACAGCCGGCGAGCAACTGCTCATGGCTGCCGCGCCCCACGATCTCGCCGTCTTCGAGCACGATGATCTGGTCGGCCTGCCGGATCGTGCTGACCCGCTGGGCGACGATGATCACCGTCGCCTCGCGGACCACCGGCTCGAGCGCCGCGCGCAGGCGGGCATCGGTGGCGAGGTCGAGCGCGGAGAAGGAGTCATCGAAGAGGTAGATCTCCGGCCGTCTGATCACCGCCCGGGCGATCGCCAGCCGTTGCCGCTGGCCGCCGCTGACGTTGCTCCCACCCTGGGCGATGGTGGCCTCCAGGCCACCCGGCATTTCGGCGACGAAGTCGGCGGCCTGAGCGATGCGCAGCGCCTCCCACATCTCCTCCTCGGTGGCGTCGGCCTTGCCGTAGCGCAGGTTGCTGGCGACGGTGCCGGAGAAAAGGAAGGCACGCTGCGGCACCAGGCCGATCCGGTCCCAGAGCGACTCCTCGTCGACCTCGCGCACGTCGACCCCCGAGACCGTCACCCGACCGGCGGTCACGTCAAAGAGCCGCGGTATGACGTTGAGCAGGGTGGACTTGCCTGCACCGGTGGAGCCGATGATCGCGGTGGTCTGCCCTGGCTCGGCGGTCAGGTTGAGGTCGCGCAGGACGGGCGTCTGCGCCCCCGGGTAGGAGAACTCGACGCTCTCAAACGCCACCCGCACCGGGCCGTCCGGCACGGTCTGCGGGTGCGCGGCAGGCACGACCGAGGTGTGGGTGTCGAGCACCTCACCGATCCGGTCGGCCGACACCGAGGCGCGCGGGACCTGGATCAGCGTGAAGGTCGCGATCATCACCGACATCAGGATCTGCACCAGATAGGCGATGAAGGCGGTCAGCTGACCGACCTGCATCTCCCCGTCCTCGACGCGGTGCCCGCCCAGCCACAGCACGGCGACCATCGAGATGTTGAGGATCAACATCACCGTCGGGAACATCAAGGCCTGCCAGCGGCCGGCCCGGACGGCGTACGACGTGAGGTCGCGGTTGGCGCGCGCGAACCGCTCGACCTCGGTCTGCTCGCGCACGAACGCCCGCACCACCCGCACGCCGGTGATCTGCTCTCGCAGCAGCCGGTTGACCTCGTCGAGTTGCTCCTGGACCCCGCGGAAGCTGGGCACCATCTTGATCACGATGATCACCACCGACAGCGCCAGCGCGGGCACGGTGAAGAGCAGGATCTTGGACAGTCCCACGTCTTCGTGCATCGCCATCGCGATGCTGCCGACCAGCATGATGGGTGCGGCGACCATCATCGTGCCGCCGGTCTGGGCGAGCATCTGCACCTGCTGGACGTCATTGGTCCCGCGCGTGATGAGGCTCGGCGCACCAAACTCCTGCACCTCACGGGTGGAAAACTCGCTGACCCGGTCAAACAGGTCGCGGCGGACGTCTCGGCCCAAGCCCATGGCGGCGCGGCTGGCAAACCAGACGGCCACGACGGTGCAAGCGCTCTGCACGAGGGTCACCACCAACATCACGCCGCCGACGCGCCAGATGTAGTCGGTGTCGCCGACCGCGACTCCCTTGTCGATCAGGTCGGCGTTGAGGCTCGGCAGATAGAGCGCAGCCATCGTCGCGACGAAGTGCATCAGCACCACGATGCCCAGCAGGCCCAGGTAGGGCCTGAGGTAGCGGCGCAGGAGTCGAATCAGCATGGGGTGTCCTTTTTGAGCAGCCCGTCGCAGATCGTGTCGACGATCTGGGCGGCGCTCAGGGTCTGGCCGTCGGAGATGTGGGGGTGTGTGGCGGAGAAGGTCAGCAAGCGCAGCCGATGGACGAGGTCTTCGGGAGTGCAGGTCAAGGCGTCGGCGTCGGGGGCGACCAGTGCCACCATCGCGGCACCGACCCGGGCGCGAGCGTCGGCCTTGTGGCGTTGAGCGACCGGTGGCGCCGTCATCCCCATCGATGCCATCAGGCCGAAGATCCCGCGGAACCGGATCTGGGTCATTGTGACGATATCGAGCAGGCGACCCCGCAAGGGTTGATCGGGTTCGATCCGCCCCAGGTCGCCGATGAAGGGACCGAAGTCGAAGGCGTGCTCCAGGGCCGCGGCAAACAACTCGTCCTTGGACTCAAAGACGCGGAAGATCGTGCCTTCGGCGATCCCCGCGGCGTCGGCGATCTGCTTGGTGGTGGTGACGCGGCCGTGTTCGTGCAGCAGCGGCAGCGTCGCATCGATGATCGCCTGCCGGCGAACCTCGGGGGCCATGGGCTTCGCTCGGGTCACCCGGTGAGCTTAGATGAGTGAGCACTCACTCACAAGCCAATAACCGCACCGGCTAGGGCGCGAGCCGCTGCGTGCTCCACCCGTCTGCCGAGCGGTGATAGACCAGCCGATCGTGCAGCCGTGACGGCCGCCCCTGCCAAAACTCCACGGTCTCGTGGCGCACCCGGTAGCCGCCCCAGTGCGGCGGCGGTGTCGGCTCCTCGCCGGCCCAGCGTCGCTCCTGCTCCGCAACGAGGTCCTCCAGCGCGCTGCGCCCGGCGATCACCCGGGACTGCGGGGAACCCCACGCACCGACCTGTGCGCCCCGCGGTCGGGTGGCAAAGTACGCCGCTACTTCGTCCTCG
>JBAQXA010000333.1:0-1529 GCA_049299195.1 Nocardioides sp. | reverse complement strand
AGCGTGCGCACCGTGACCCCGGGGGAGTGGAGGTCACCGCGACGGCGCGGAAGAAGCGGCGTCACGAGGCGGGTGCCGCTGCCCGGCGGGATTGCCAGGCGATGACGATTGCCGCTTGCTCCTGCCGTGGGCTGCCACGCATCGCGTAGCAGGCCGCGCACTTCGCGCCGGCCCGGATGCTGCACGCGGAGGGCGGTCGCGGTCGCCTCCCCGAGGCGCGTCGAGGCCAGCGGCTCACGGGTGATCTCCAGTGCGCCCGGTCGCGGAGCCAGCAGCCAGTCGGCCAGGACAAGCAGCGCCACGATCAGCACCCAGAGCCAGGCGACCGCTAGGTGCGGCAGAGCGATCACCGGGAGGATCCCCAGGAGCAGGGCGAGCACCGTCCGGCCCGTTATAAACACCGCGCCTTCCCCTCTCCCTTGACTTTGGTTTGGCTCATTCCGCTGCACTTCACTCGGCTGCACTCAGTCATGCTGGCGGCCTAGCGCGGCACCGGAACCGACCCCAGCGCGGCCTGCAGCACGGCCGACACCTCTACCCCTTCGAGCTCGGCTTCGGCCTTGAGTCCCAACCGGTGCGCCAGCGTCGCGTGCGCCAGCGCCTTGACGTCGTCGGGGGTGACGAAGTCCCGGCCGGACAGCCACGCCCACGCCCGGGCCGATCTCAACAGCGCCGTCGCTCCGCGCGGGCTGACTCCCAACCGCAGCGACGGTGAGTGCCGGGTCGCCCGCGCGATATCCACGATGTATGCCGCCACCTCGGGCGCGACCGTGACCGTGCGGACCGCTGCCATCGCCTGCTCGAGATCGGCGGCGCTCGCCACAGGTGATACCCCCGCCGCGGCAACGTCACGCGGGTCGAACCCCTCGGCATGGCGACGAAGGATCTCCAACTCCACCTCGCGTGCGGGAATGGGCAACTCCACCTTCAACAAGAAGCGGTCGAGCTGCGCTTCGGGCAGCGGGTAGGTGCCTTCGTATTCGATCGGGTTCTGCGTGGCCGCGACCAGGAAGGGCCGAGGCAGCGGACGGGTCTGTCCGTCCACCGAGACCTGCCCCTCCTCCATGGCCTCCAAGAGGGCGGATTGGGTCTTGGGTGGAGTCCGGTTGATCTCGTCGGCCAGCAGCAAATTGGTGAACAACGGCCCCTTGCGGAAGGTCAGCATCGGCCCGCCGCCGCCCGCGCTGCTGTCGACGACCATCGAGCCGGTGATGTCTCCCGGCATCAGGTCCGGGGTGAACTGCACCCGCCTGGTCTGCACCGAGAGTGCCCCGGCCAGTGCGCGCACCATCAGGGTCTTGGCGACGCCTGGCACCCCTTCGAGCAGGACGTGTCCGCCGCAGAGCAGTGCCACCAAGAGCCCGGAGACGGCGGCATCTTGGCCCACGACGGCCTTCGCGACCTCGGTGCGCACGGCGGCCAGCCGCTCGCGAGCCGCCTCCGCCGCGTCGTTCGCCCGGGGCGCATCCGTCGTTGGGCTCGCCGGGGCCTCGGCCTGAAAAGCCCCCGGATCGGGTGTGGTGCCAGCG
>JBAQXA010000332.1:0-5722 GCA_049299195.1 Nocardioides sp. | reverse complement strand
GCCAAGGCCCTAGGTGGTCGCCGCGGCATGATCGAGGGCGCAGTGCCCACGCTGCTGTTCACGGTGACCTGGCTGAGCACGCGCGAGATGCGCACGGCCCTGATCGTGTCGATCGGCGCGGCCGTGGCTCTGCTCCTCGTGCGCTTGGTGCAGCGCTCCACCGTGCAGTTCGTCTTGAACGCGCTGTTTGGCATCGGCCTGGGTTGGCTCTTCGTCTCGATGGCGGCACGCCGGGGCGGGAGCGCCGACGACCAGGCGCTCGCCTACTTCCTCCCAGGGCTGCTCTACAACGCCGGCTATGCCGTCCTGCTTGGCCTCACGGTGGTGATCGGGTGGCCGATGGTGGGGTTCATGGTCGGCAGCGTCACCGGCGACCCGACCGGCTGGCACGCCGACAAGCAGATCGTCCGGCTCTGTTCGCGGTTGACACTGCTGCTCGTCGCCCCCTGTCTGATCCGGGTGCTGATCCAGGGACCGATCTGGCTGGCCGGCTCCTATGACGCGCTCCCGGCCGCGACCGCGATCGGAGCGCTCGGCGTCCTCAAGGTCGTGCTGGGGTGGCCGCTCCAGATCGCCGTGCTCGGGTCGATGGTCTGGTTACTCGCGCGCAACCACACGCCACTGGAAGCGTCCGCGCAACTGCGACCGGAGGGTTAGACCGCGCGGTTCGGCCCCCCGGCTCAGCCGCCGTGCGAGGCAGGCGCCAGGAGCCGCTCGAGTTCGTCCTCGAACTCGGCGCCGGTGACAAACAAAAGCTCATCGCCCCGCTCGAGCGGCTGCTCGGCGTCGGGGGGATAGACCTGGCCGTCGCGCAAGATCGTCACCAGCACGCAGCCCTCCGGGAAGGGGATCAGCCCGGCCGGCTTGCCGACGTACGGCGAGTCGTCGGGCAGGGTGAGCTCGACGAGGTTGGCGTTGCTCTGGCGGAAGGTAAAGAGCCGCACCAAGTCGCCGACCGTCACGGCCTCCTCGACGAGCGCCGACATGATCCGCGGGGTAGAGACGTTGACGTCGACCCCCCACGCCTCGGTGAAGAGCCACTCGTTGTTGGGGTGATTGACGCGGCCCACCGTGCGCGGCACGCCGAACTCGGTCTTGGCCAGGAGCGAGGTGACCAGGTTGGCCTTGTCGTCACCCGTGGCGGCGATGACCACGTCACAGGTGTGCACGCGGGCCTCCTCCAGGGAGGAGAGCTCGCAGGAGTCGGCCTGGAGCCACTCGGCCTCCGGCACCCGGTCGGGCTTGATCGCCTCGGGGTTCTTGTCGATCAGGAGGACCTGGTGGCCGTTGCCGATCAGTTCGCGAGCGATCGAGCGCCCGACGGCGCCGGCTCCGGCGATGGCGACCCGCATGTCAGTGCTCCTCCGGTCCGGCGGCGATGGCTGCGAAGGCGTGTTCGGCCTGCTCCTCGCGCATCACGATGTGGAGGGTGTCACCCTCTTGGATGACGCTCTCGCGGGTGGGCAGCACGCCCTCGCCGAGGCGATCGATCCAGGCGATCCGGCTGCGTGTTTGCAGTTGGAACTGCACCGTTTGGTGCCCGACCCAGGCCGAGGGAGCGGCCAGTTGATCGACCCGGATCGTGCCCGAGGGGTTGCGGAAGTCGGGTTCGGCCCCGGCAGGCAGAAGGCGCCGCAAGATCTGGTTGGAGGTCCACTTCACGGTGGCGACGGTGCTGATGCCGAGGCGCTCATAGACCTCGGCCCGGCCGGGATCGTAGATGCGGGCGACGACTTGTTGGATTCCGAAGCTCTCCCGGGCCACGCGCGCGGCGATGATGTTGGAGTTGTCGCCACTGCTCACCGCAGCGAAGGCGTCGGCGCGCTCGATGCCAGCCTTGGCCATCACATCTCGATCGAAGCCATAGCCCGTGATGGTGTCTCCATTGAAGTCGCCGCCGAGGCGCCGGAACGCCGCCGGATCGGAGTCGATCACCGAGACGGTGTGGTTGCGCTTCTCCAAACTGCGAGCGAGCGTCGAGCCGACTCGACCGCAGCCCATGATCACGACGTGCACCGGATCACCGTATCCCAGCGAGTGGCCGGCCGTTGATTGGCCGGAATCCCGGAACCCGAATCCCGGATGCCCGAATCCCTGATCGGTGCGTGGTTGGGCTTAGGCTGGGGGATCGTGGGCGCCGGCGACATCTCCAAACGCATTTTGCTGGGCCGCAAGCTCCGCAGCAGCCAGTTGGGCGAGACGCTGTTGCCCAAGCGGATCGCGCTGCCGGTTTTTGCCAGCGATGCCCTCTCCTCGGTTGCTTACGCTCCCGACGAAGTCTTCATCATGCTCGCGATCGCGGGCGCCACGATGTACACCTTCTCGTGGAAGATCGGCATCGCTGTCGCCCTCGTGATGCTCGCTGTGGTCGCGTCATACCGCCAAAACGTGCACGCCTATCCCTCCGGAGGCGGCGACTACGAGGTGGCCACGGTCAATCTGGGGCCCAAGGCCGGGCTCACGGTGGCCAGCGCGCTGCTCGTCGACTACATCCTCACGGTTGCCGTGTCGATCTCGTCGGGGGCGCAGTACGCCGCGGGGGCGATCCCTGTCTTAATCGGCCATGAGGCGACCGTTGCCAGCGTGATGGTCGTGCTTTTGATGTCCATGAACCTGCGTGGCATCCGGGAGTCAGGCGCCTTCTTTGCGGTGCCCACCTACGGGTTCATGATCGCGATCTTGGGGATGTGCGGCTTCGGGCTCTTCCGATTGGTGAGCGGGAGTCTGCCGCAGGTGGAGAGCGCGTCGTTGGACATCGCTCCGCAGGAGGGTTACGAGGGTCCGCTGACGACGCTGGCGCTGATGTTCCTGCTGGCGCGGGCGTTCTCGTCGGGTTGTGCGGCGCTCACCGGTGTCGAAGCGATCTCCAACGGAGTGCCCGCGTTTCAGAAGCCGAAGAGCAAGAACGCCGCGACCACGCTGCTGCTCTTGGGCCTGATCGCGATCACGATGATGCTGTCGGTGATCGTGCTGGCTCGGCAGATGGGGTTGAAATACGTCGATCCGCACGAGCTCGACCGGTTGATCGGGGCGGATGCGGGCTATGAGCAGCATCCGGTGATCGCTCAGCTCGCCCGGGCGATCTTCGACGGCTTCAACCCGGGCTTCTACTTCGTGGTGGCGATGACGGGCATCATCTTGGTGCTCGCGGCCAACACCGCGTTCAACGGCTTCCCCGTGCTCGGTTCGATCCTGGCCCACGACGGCTATGCGCCGCGCGCTCTCGGCTCCCGCGGCGATCGGCTCGCCTACTCCAACGGGATCGTGTTCTTGGCGGTCATGTCGATCATCTTGATCCAGGTCTTCAACGCCGAAACCACCCGGCTGATCCAGCTCTACATCGTCGGCGTCTTCGTCTCCTTCAACCTGAGCCAGCTCGGCATGATTCGGCACTGGACTCGCCATCTGCGCACCGAAACCGACCCGGCTGAGCGGCGTCGGATGATGCGCTCGCGGGTCATCAATGCGGTCGGATTGACCTTTACTGCGGTGGTTCTCGTGATCGTCTTGATCACGAAGTTCCTGGCGGGCGCGTGGATCACGATCCTGGCCATGGGGGTCTTCTTCTGGATCATGAACTCCATCAAGAAGCACTACGACTCTGTGGAGCGCGAGCTGATTGCCGACGAGACCGACAACGTCTTGCCGACTCGGGTGCACGCGATGGTGTTGACCTCCAAGCTCAACAAGCCGGCGCTGCGGGCGCTGGCGTTTGCGAAGGCGGCGCGACCCAACGTGTTGGAGGCGGTCTATGTCGCCACCGACAGCGACGGCGCGGCCAAGCTGATGCGCGAGTGGGACGACCGATCCCTCGACGTTCCGCTGAAGATCCTGCACTCGCCCTTCCGCGAGGTAGTGCGCCCCATCGTCGACTACGCCATCGAGATCCGCCGCGCGAATCCGCGTGGGGTGGTGGCGGTCTATGTGCCGGAGTATGTCGTGGGGCGCTGGTGGGAGCAGCTGTTGCACAACCAGACCGCCTTGCGGTTGAAGACGCGGCTCCTTTTCGCGCCGGGAGTGATGATGATTTCGGTTCCGTATCAGTTGCGGTCCTCTGCGCTCGCGATGGAGCGCGAGCGCCGCGAAGAGTTGCGGCCGCACGCGGGTGACCTGCGGCGCGGGCGGGTCAACCCCGATCAGAACCGGCAAGTGCAGTGAGCCGGCCTCGTCGTCCCCGGGTCGCGCCACCTCGGGGAGAGAGCGTTGCTGGGCGGCGACTCACCGTCGATGTGGGGGCAGTCGCGCACGGTGGACATTGCGTGGCGAGGTCGGCCGAGCCCGAGTCGCGGGTCATCTTTGTGCGGCATACCCTGCCCGGCGAGCGGGTGGTGGTCGAGCTCACCGAGGGGACTGAGGGGGACCGGTTCTGGCGGGGGGATGCGGTGGAGATCCTCACCGCCTCTCCGGATCGGGTCGTCGCTCCTTGCCCCTTCTCCGGGCCGCAGCGCTGCGGGGGATGTGACTTCCAGCATGTCGCGCTGCCCGCTCAGCGCGAGCTCAAGGCCGCGGTGGTGCGCGAGCAACTGACTCGACTTGCCAGGTTGCCGGTGGAGCATCCGGCGGTCGCGGAGCTGGTGGTGGAGGAGGTGCCGCCTCTCGATGGATTGCGCTGGCGCAGCCGGGTGGGGTTCGTGCCGCTTCCCGGGGGTGCGTTGGGGCTGCATGCACACCGCTCCCGGGCGATCGTCGAGGTCGACGACTGTCTGATCGGCACCGAGGCCGCGGTCGCAGATTGGCGTGCGGACGAGCGAGTGCCGCTCACCACGGAAACGGTCTCGGCCGGCGGGACGACGCACGAGTTTGAGGTTGCGGCCGACGGCTTCTGGCAGCCACACGCCGCGGCGCCATCGGTCCTGGTCAACGCGGTCATGGACTTCTTGCGCCCGCAACCGGGGGAGCGAGCCCTCGATCTGTATGCCGGTGTGGGGGTGTTCGCACGCTTTCTGCTCGACGCGGTCGGGAGCCGCGGTTCCGTCACCATGGTCGAGGCGGAGCGCGCCGCCGCCGACTGCGCCCGCCACAACCTGCCTCAGTTGCCGGGGGTTGGCGCATCCCGTGTCCTCTGCGGGGTCGTAGAGCGGGTGTTGAGCGGGGGACTGGACGAGCCCTTCGACTTAGTCGTCCTCGACCCTCCGCGCGCAGGCGCCAAGCGCAAGGTCGTCGAACAGATCGCCGACCGCGCTCCCCGCGCGATCGCCTACGTCGCCTGCGACCCAGCCGCTCTGGCCCGCGACATCGCCTTCTTCGCCGAGTTCGGCTACGAACTCACCGGCCTCCGATCCTTCGACCTCTTCCCGATGACGCACCACGTCGAATGCGTCGCTTTGCTGACGAAAACCGGCCCTGACCTGCGGTGATGCACCTCTGGGTGTTGGCTCCGACCTCGCAAATCCAGGCTTAGAGCGAACTTGTGGCGCACTTAGAGCCGGTGTCGACCGCTGTGGGAATCGCTGAGTTGAACCTGTCGAACGTGCTTTGGGTAGATGAGCACGGTGTCGACTGGTCGACTTCGAGGAGGGTGGCCTGACCGAGCCGGCCCACGTGCGGTCGCGCCGTCCGCAGTGGAACTGGGCACCGCCCCAGTCGTTTGTGGAGCGCTCGGTTAGCGGCCGAGGCCGATACCGGTCATTGAGGTCTCGATCCCGCGGAGTTGTAAGTGGTCTGAGAAGTCGACGTACGCCGTGGCCACCCGCGCGAGCGGGTCATTCCGAACGCCTGAGCG
>JBAQXA010000331.1:0-1795 GCA_049299195.1 Nocardioides sp. | reverse complement strand
CGCCAGGAGACGCGCACCCCCGCACTCCACGCCCATCTGCCCCATCACAACGCTTCGCTAACATTGCGCGGCGTGCTCATCCAGGTCGGGCGGGCCGACCCGGACGACGGCTTCACGCCCGAATTTGATCTGACCGACTATGGTGGGCAGGAGCGCGGCGTGTCGCGGCGGCATGCCACCATCCAGTGGATCGAGGGTGGTTACGTCATCATCGACCAGCACAGCAGCAATGGAACGTGGCTCAATGGGGTGCGCATGGTCGCCGGCTATGCATACCAGATTCCGCCCGGGGCCAACGTTCGCTTTGGGGGATTAGTGGTACAACTCTCGATCGCGGATTAAACTTAGGATAGGTGTGTCATGCGAATATCGGCCGTCATTCAACTGATTGAAGAAGACCCCATCATCGGGGAGATCGAGGGGCTGCCCGAACCGGCGACCCAATTCATAACGGTCTATAACCCCCGGCGGCGCGACGGCCGCGCGGTGGCTTTCCTCGAAAGCAACGTCGATCGCGTCCTCTTTGCCTGGCACCGCATCAGTCACATTCAGATTTTACCGGACGTCGATCTGGAGAAGGTGATCAGCTTTGTCCGTGAATAGGGGAGCGAGCACACGTCCCCGCCACGGAGACCGTCATTATGGTTGAACAAATACCCGACAATCTGGAATCTACCGCCCCGCAGCTTATTTTGATCGTCGATGACGAATTGCGGATGCGCCGCTTCATCCGCATGAACCTGGAGCTGGAAGGGTATCAGGTCATCGAGGCCGAAAACGGCCTCCAGGCGCTCGATCAAATCCGCCAGTTCAACCCCGACCTGGCCGTCATGGACGTGATGATGCCGGAGATGGACGGCTTCGAGACGCTGAAGCTGCTGCGCGAAATCTCCACCGTGCCGGTCATCCTGCTGACCGTGCGCGACGACGAAGAGGACATCACCCGCGGCCTGGCGCTGGGGGCCGACGACTACATCACCAAGCCGTTCAGCCCGCGCGTGCTGACCAGCCGCGTGGCCGCCGTGCTACGCCGCGCCCATTGGCCCGCGCCGCCGCCGCGCACTGTGCTGCGCATTGACGACCGCCTGTCGGTGGACTTCAACCGCCACCAGGTCATCGTCAACGGCGAGCGCATTGACCTGCGGCCGACCGAGTATCGCCTGCTCAACCACCTCATCCAGAACTCCGGCTGGGTTGTGCCCCACGATACGCTGCTGGCCAAGGTCTGGGGCTACGAGTATCGCGACGAGACCCACTACCTGCGCCTCTACATCAACTACCTGCGCAAGAAGATCGAGGAAGACCCGGCCAACCCGCACTACATCCTGACCGAGCGCGGCGTGGGCTATCGCTTCATTGACTTCAAGAAAGAGTAGGCCCGCCGCCCCGCCCGCGCCATCGTCCCATGCACCCTCTCCTGAAGCGCGCCGCTCTGGCCACCGAACCGCTGTGGGATCCGCTGTGGATCGCCCTCTACCGCGCCCGCCACGGCTACCGCGCCCCCATCCCACCGTTCAGCAACCGCGACCGGATCGGCGCGCGGGAGGTAGGCTGGTTCGTCGCCGGCGGCCGGCTCGACTACGAGACGTTCCGGCAGGCCATCGAGCGCCACGCAGCCCCGCTGCCGGCGCTGAGCGTGCTCGACTTTGGCGCGGGCTGCGGGCGCATCCTGGCCCACTTCGCGAGCCATGAAATGGCCGACGGCCCGCGTCTGGCCGCGTCTGACGTAGACCCGACGGCCGTCGCCTATTTGCGCCGCGCCTGGCCCCAGGTGGACAGCCGCGTGAACCACGCC
>JBAQXA010000330.1:0-1856 GCA_049299195.1 Nocardioides sp. | reverse complement strand
ATTGCGAGACGGGCCACCCGCCTCAGAGCCGGACATGGGGTCTCACCGGTTGTTTGGCGGCAATGCAAAACAACGAGCTCGCCCCACTGGGCGGCCTTTTTGTTGCGGCGATGCCAGCGCCCGTGTCAGGGCGAGAGCATCCTTCCCCCTGCCCTCTGGACGAGGGCCCGCGCCTCGGGCGAGGCGAGATAGGTCTGGAAGGCTTGCGCGGCAGCGTTGGGCGTCTTGCCGGTGACGACATACATCGTCTGTTTATAGGGGTAGGCACCGCTGGCCATGGTCTCCAGCGTGCCTTCCACGCCATTGAGGCGCACACGCTGCAAGCTGTTTGAACCGCCCCGAGTTTTCTAGACGCCTTCGGGGTTCGCTTTATGCTGCCGTTCGAACTCGATTGGCGACAGCATTCCGTTCCGTGCGTGCTTCCGGGTGGGGTTGTAGAACATCTCGATGTAATCGAACACGTCTCGGCGCGCTTCATCCCGCGTGCGGTAGACCTTGCGGCGGATTCGTTCTCGCTTGAGAAGGTTGAAGAAGCTCTCGGCCACGGCGTTGTCATGGCAGTTGCCGCGACGGCTCATCGAGGGCTGCAGATCGTGGTGTTTCAGGAACGAAGCCCACTCCACGCTCGTGAACTGGCTCCCCTGGTCCGAATGCACCAGCACACGACCCTTCGGCTTGCGTCGCCAGACGGCGGCCAGCAGCGCCTGAAGCACGACGTGGGTCGTCTGCCGGGCCTGCATCGACCAGCCGACGACGCGGCGGGAGAAGAGGTCGATCACGACCGCCAGATAGGCGAAGCCTTCGTGGGTGCGGATGTACGTGATGTCAGTCACCCAGGCCTTGTCTGGCACCTCCGTATCAAACCGGCGATCGAGCGTGTTGTCGATCGCCAGAGACGGTCTGCCTCCATATTGGCCGGGCCGACGCTTGTAGCCGATCTGCGCCCGAATGCCAGAGAGCCGCGCCAGCCGTGCAACCCGATTGGGACAGCAGCTCTCACCCATGTCCGCCAGGTCGTCGTGGAGCTTGCGATAGCCATAGACCTTGCCGCTCTCGCGCCACGCCGCACGGATCAGCTCGGTCTGTCGGTGGTCTTCCTGCGCCCGGTTGCTCAGCGGCTCCTTCAGCCAGGCGTAGAAGCCGCTGGGCTGGACACAGAGACACCGACACATGGCGCGGATCGAAAACAGCCGACGATGCTCGGCGATGAACGCGTACTTCACTTTGCATCCCTGGCGAAGTACGCGGCCGCTTTTTTTAGGATGTCGCGCTCCTCCGTCACGCGCTGCAGCTCGCGCTTCAGCCGCCGGACCTCAGCGGCTTGTTCGTCATCACGGGCCGTGACGGTAGGCTTGCCGTACCGCTTCCTCCACTCATAGAGCGAGTACTTGCTGATCCCCAGCCGCGCAGCCACCTCCGCAACCGGGTAGCCACGCTCGGTGATCTGAAGGACGGCGTCGCGCTTGAAATCCTCGGTGAAGTTCGCTTTGCCCATCGGGGGCCTCCTTGCCTCAAATTTAGGGAAGAAGGCGTCCAGGAATCTAGGGGCGGTTCAATGTCGATCACTCCGCTGCCCCCCGCACCGATGGCGCGGGACGAGGTTCAAACATGGGTCAAATTTCGATGGAAAAATCCAGCCGCCTGGGTCAGTTCTCCGCGGAAATCAACAAGATGAGTTCTCGGCGCGCAGGATACATCAAAAAGTGTACCTCACTCCACCGTTACGGATTTTGCCAAATTGCGCGGCTGGTCGACGTCGGAGCCCATGAACACCGCCGTGTGATAGGCGAGCAACTGCACAGGGATGGCGTAGACCAGTGGCGCCACCGTCGCCGGCATGTCGGGTAGGATGATGG
>JBAQXA010000329.1:0-5945 GCA_049299195.1 Nocardioides sp. | reverse complement strand
CTGGTACGCCGTTCGCAGTGAGCCGCGCTGACAGGCCCCTCAGTCCCACTCGACGTCGCCGTCGACCCAGTCGAGGGTCTTGGTCACCGCCTTCTTCCAGTTGCGGTAGAGCCGCTCGCGTTCCGCTTCATCCATGGTCGGGGTCCAGCGCTTGTCCTCGCCCCAGTTGTTGGTGATGTCCTCGTCGTTCTCCCAGTAGCCGACAGCCAGACCGGCTGCGTAGGCCGCGCCCAGCGCTGTCGTCTCGGCCACCTTGGGACGCACCACGTCGACACCGAGGATGTCTGCCTGGAACTGCATGAGCGTCTCGTTGACGACCATGCCGCCGTCGACCTTGAGCTCTGTGAGCGGCACTCCTGAATCGGCGTTCATGGCATCGAGCACCTCGCGGGTCTGGAAGGCCGTGGCCTCCAACACCGCGCGGGCGATGTGGCCCCGGTTGACGAAGCGCGTCATACCGACGAGGGCGCCCCGAGCGTCGCTACGCCAGTGCGGTGCGAACAGACCCGAGAAGGCCGGCACGAAGTAGGCGCCACCGTTGTCATCCACGCTCGCGGCGAGCTCTTCGATCTCCGAGGCGTTGTCGATCATCTTCAGGTTATCGCGCATCCACTGCACCAGCGATCCGGTCACCGCGATCGAGCCCTCAAGGGCATAGATGGCCTTCTGGTCCCCGATCTTGTAGCAAACCGTGGTCAGCAAGCCGTTCTCGCTCGGCACCTTCTCCTCGCCAGTGTTGAGCAGCATAAAGTTGCCGGTGCCGTAGGTGTTCTTGGCGGTGCCCTTCTCCAGGCAGGCCTGACCGAACGTCGCCGCCTGCTGGTCGCCGAGGATGCCGGCCACCGGCGTGCCGTTGAGGACACCGGGCTGGCACTCTCCGTACACCTCCGACGAGGACCTGATCTCCGGGAGCATCGACATCGGGATCCCCATGTCCGCTGCGATGGACTCGTCCCACGAGAGGGTGTCGAGGTCCATCAGCATGGTGCGGCTGGCGTTGGTCACATCGGTGACGTGCACGCCGTCGTTCTCGGCGCCACCCGTGAGGTTCCACAGCACCCAGGTGTCGGTGTTGCCAAAGAGCAGCTCGCCGTTCTCGGCCCTCTCGCGCGCACCCTCGACGTTGTCGAGGATCCACATCACCTTCGGTCCGGAGAAGTAGGTCGCCAACGGCAGGCCGACTTTTGCCTTGTACTTGTCCGCACCCTCGTCGCCGGCCAGTTTGTCGACGATCTTCTGGGTGCGGGTGTCCTGCCAGACGATCGCGTTGTAGATCGGCTTGCCAGTGGCCTTCTCCCAGACGATGGCCGTCTCGCGCTGGTTGGTGATCCCCACCGCGGCGATGTTGGCGCTGTTGAGATTGGCCTTGGAGAGCGCGCCGCCGATGACCTTGCGGGTGTTGGTCCAGATCTCGATGCCGTCGTGCTCGACCCATCCCGCCTTGGGGAGGATCTGCTCGTGCTCGACCTGATCGGACGAGATCACGCTGCCGCCGTGGTCGAAGACCATCGCTCGCGTGCTCGTTGTGCCCTGGTCTATCGCTAGGATGTAGCTCTTGTCAGCCATGCGGACTCCTCTGTAATTGCGTTGGGCGTTCAAATGGGATGTCAGAGATTACGTTCGGGTCGCCTGCTCACACGAACCCGACGGCGTTGCCAGCCAGCCCGGCGAGGATGCCGCCAATGATCGGAGCCACCACAGGGACCCAGGCATAGTGCCACCCGCTCGACCCCTTGTCCCTGATCGGCAGGAGAGCGTGGGCGATGCGGGGGCTTAGGTCTCGGGCGGGATTGATGGCGTAGCCGGTGGGGCCACCGAGACTGGCTCCGATACCGACGACCAGCAGTGCCACCGCCAGCGGACCGATTTCTGTGGGTGTCTTGCCGAAGGCCAGGATCACAAAGACGAGCACGAAGGTCCCGATGATCTCCGTGACGAGGTTCCATACCGGGCTCGCGATCGTCGGCATCGTGCAGAAAACGCCGAGCTTGGCGTCATGCGTGGCCTCCGGGTCGTCGAAGTGCTTCTTGTAGGCCAGCCAGGCCAGCGTCGCGCCAAGGAAGGCCCCGACCATCTGGCCGCCGATGTAGACCACCACGTTGACGAAGGACAGTCCAGACTCGCCAGTAGCCACCAGGCCCAGCGTTACCGCGGGGTTGAGGTGGGCGCCAGACTTGTAGGCGACGTATACACCGGCAAATACGCCGAGCCCCCAGCCGAAGTTGATGACGAGGATGCCGCCGCCTTCACCACCCGTCTTGGGAAGCACGACATTGGCAACGACGCCACAGCCGAGCAAAATCAGGATCCCGGTGCCCATGACTTCGGGCAGGAAAATGTCGATGAACATGACGGCCTCTCTCGGAGCTGGGGTATGCAGTCTCGACGACCGTAGATCAGGTGTGACGAGCGCCACAATGGTTCCTGTTCGGCATCACCGAACGGCATGAGGGTCGACATTGTCGAACGGACGGTGGAAGCGGGGTAGGGTGACCATTGTGTCGGGAGGTATCCAGTCAGTGGAACGTGCGGCGGCCGTGCTGCGGGTGCTCGCCTCTCAGAACGAGCCCATGGCGCTGACCCAGCTGGCCAGGTCCCTGGACCTCGCCAAGGGGACCGCCCACGGAATCATCCGGACCCTCGTCGAGGTTGGGTTCGTGGACCAAGATCGCGAGACCAGCCTGTACGACGTTGGTCGAGGTCTGCTCACCCTGGGGTCGGCCCGACTGGATCGCAACGAGCTTCGATCGCGGGCATTGAATTGGTCCGATGCGTTGGCAGCGCATACTGGCGAGGCAGTGCTGGTGGCCGTCTTCGAAGGGGGAGAGGTCGTAGTCGCGCACCATGTCTTCAGACCGGACCGCAGCGCCCAAAAGATGTTGACCGGCTCTCGCGTGGTGCTCCATGCCAGTGCCCTCGGCAAGATCCTCCTCGCCTATGACCCTCGCGCCGTGCGTCGGTTGCCGGTCGACGCGATGGAGTCGCTCACCTACCGGACGATCACCGACCGATCGCGACTGCTGCGAGAGCTGGCCAACGTCCGCGATCAGGGATACGCAGCTGCGGTAGAGGAAGTCGAGCCCGGGATCGCGAGCATCGCCGCGCCAATTCGGGACAAGGACGGCTACGTGATCGCCGCCGTCGGCATCCAGGGTCGACTCGAGGCCGTCTGCGACGCCAAGTCGAACCCGAGAGCCGGCCTAACGAAGCACGTGATAAGCGCTGGCAGATCGATCTCTCGCGAACTCGGTCACGGTCGTGACCTGTGAGAGAAACCTACGTCGCTGCCTTGGACCAGGGCACCACGTCGACCCGTTGTGTGCTTTACGACTACAGGGGAAGAATGGTTGCGGTTGCTCAGCAGGAGCACGGCCAGTCTTGCCCTCAACCCGGGTGGGTGGAGCACGACGCAGCCAAGATCTGGGCGTTGGTGTGCAGGCTGATTCCCCAAGCACTGGTGGAGGCTGAAGTTGAGCCCGAGCAGGTCGTGGGGCTGGGCGTGACGAACCAGCGCGAGACCACGGTGGTATGGGATCGATTCACGGGGCGACCGGTTGCTCCGGCGATAGTCTGGCAGGACACTCGCACCGCCAATGTGCTTAATGAGCTGACCGACCACTTCCACCCAGAGCAGATCCGGCAGCGAACAGGGCTGCCGCTCGCGACGTACTTCTCCGGACCAAAGCTCCGGTGGATTCTGGATCGCGAGCCGTCCCTGAGGAAGCGCGCCGAGGCAGGCGAGCTCCTGTTCGGGACGATGGACACGTGGCTTGTATGGAACCTGACTGGTGGACCGGACGGCGGACTTCACATCACAGACGTCACCAACGCCAGCCGCACCATGCTGATGAATCTGGCAACCCTGGACTGGGACGACGATCTGCTTTCTTGTATGCACGTGCCTCGCGCAATGTTGCCGGACATCCGCCCTTCGCTGGGATTCGTCGCGAAGACCACCGTCCCCGTCGCAGGCATCCCGATCGCGGCAGTCATTGGGGATCAACAGGCATCGCTGTTTGGCCAGACCGGTTTCGACCCTGGAGACACCAAGTGCACCTTCGGCACCGGCGGATTCTTGCTGATGAACACTGGCACAAGGCCAGTCCCATCTCAGCACGGACTCATCAGCACAGTGGCTCTCAAGATCGAGGGCGAACCAGCTGTCTTCGCCCTCGAAGGCTCCATCGCGGTGACTGGCGCGCTGGTGCAGTGGTGCCGAGAGAATTTGGGACTGATCAGGTCACCAGCGGAGATCGAGACCCTTGCCTTGACGGTTCCGGACAACGGCGGGTGCTACTTGGTTCCGGCGTTTTCTGGACTCTATGCGCCGCATTGGAACACCAGAGCCCAGGGATTGTTGGTGGGCCTCACCTCCCATGTGACCAAAGGGCATTTGGCTCGTGCGGTCTTGGAGGCAACGGCATGGCAGACGGTTGAGGTGACCGAGGCCATGACAAGAGACTCCGGTGTCCCCCTTACCATCCTCGCAGTGGACGGCGGTATGACAGGTAACAACCTGCTCATGCAAACGGTGTCGGACTGCCTCGGCGTTCCGGTGGTTCGTCCCATGATGGCCGAGACGGTGGCATTAGGCGCCGCGTATGCGGCGGGACTTGTCGTGGGCTACTGGGCCGACCGTGCACAGTTCCGGCAAAACTGGCATCGCGCCGCACAGTGGGCCCCGCAAATGCAGGATCACCAACGTGGCGCTGAGTTCGAACAGTGGAAGCATGCGGTGAAGTTGGCGATCCAATGGAGCGAGAGACCTCCGCCGTAGGAGCACGGCGACCAGAACACGCATGTCCGGCTCCTTCTATGTCGACCGCTATTGCTGATGGCGGCCATCGCTGGGACCGGCGGTCGGCTCGGACAGTTCGGCGCGGAATGGTTGATGATGATCCTGCTTCTTCAGCCGGTCGAGGGGGCGGCCGTCTGATAGAACGTGACGCGTCCGGGTAATGGAGGTGATGGACGTGACGACCGGTTCTCGACCGCACATCGTCCTGCCCTTCACCGATAGCGATGCGTTCGGCTCGCTGCGGAAGCAACCAACGTCGCGGCGGGAACGATTCGCCATCGGCAAGGCGCTGCGTCAGCAGGTGCCCCGTGAGGCGTTGGGGCTTTGGGAGGCACCAGTCGGTCGACGGAACCCGGTCCAGCTGATCCGAGAGTCACATGAAGGTCGACTTGAGGAGCTGATTCCGATCCGGGTCAGCCGCATGGTCAACTCGCCGTACGGCTTCCTGCGCGGCACCGCCATCGTGATGGCCGAGGACGTGGCCGGGTTGCCCGCTACCGGCATCACGCCGGTGATCTGCGGCGACGCGCACCTCGGAAACTTCGGCTTCTACGCCTCGCCCGAAGGCGAACTCGTACTGGACCTCAATGACTTCGACGAGGCCCATCCCGGTAGTTGGGAGTGGGATATGCGGCGGCTCGTGGCCAGCATCTGGGTCGCCGGGCGGGAGAACTCGTGCAGCGAGGAGCAGTGCGCGGATGCGGTCATGTCGTGCGTGTCCGCCTACCGGGCCGAGGTGAACTTTCTGGCCGAACAGCCACTGCTCATGCGTTCCTTCAACCGTCTGGACGTGAAGCGCCTACACGAGACCGCCACCGAGAAGTCACTCCGGGCTGAGATCGCGCGGTCGGCCAAGCGGGCCCGAAACCGAACCAGTGACCGAGCCCTGCCGCGATTCACCCGCGAGCACGAGGGCCATCGGCACATCGTGGACGAGCCACCCTTGATCAGCCATCCCTCCGAGCAGGACAGCGAGCAGATTGCGGTCGCGCTCGACGAATACCTGAGCACGCTGGCGCCGCACTGGCGCCGGGTACTGGGCGGCTACACCCTGGTCGACATAGCCCACAAGGTGGTCGGCGTCGGCAGCGTCGGGTTGCGTGCCTACGTGGCGCTGCTCGAGGGCAGCAGCCCGGACGACGTGCTG
>JBAQXA010000328.1:0-2329 GCA_049299195.1 Nocardioides sp. | reverse complement strand
GGGCTCTTCCGCACCGAGTTCGTCTTCCTCAGCCGCGACACCGCGCCGACCCTGGCCGAGCAGACCGAGATCTACACGAAGGTCTTCGAGCCCTTCGGCAGCCGCCGGGTCGTCGTGCGCACGCTCGACGCCGGCGCCGACAAGCCGCTCGCCTTCGCCGACCTCGGCCCGGAGGAAAACCCCGCTCTCGGCAAACGCGGTCTGCGTTTGTCGGCCCTGCGGCCCGACCTGCTCGACGTGCAACTCGAGGCCCTGGGGGTCGCGGCGCGCAACACCCAGGCCGAGGTCAAGGTCATGGCCCCGATGGTCGCGACGGCCGAAGAAGCCGCGTGGTTTGCCCGCCGCGTCCGCGAAAACGGTCTGCCCTCGGTCGGCGTCATGATCGAGGTGCCGGGCGCGGCTATCGCGGCCCGCCACGTGATGGCGGAGGTCGATTTCGGCAGCCTCGGCACCAATGACCTCGCGCAATACACGATGGCCGCCGACCGCATGGAGGGCACGCTGTCCGACCTGCTCGACCCCTGGCAGCCGGCTGTCCTCGGTCTCATCGGGATCGCCTGCGACGGAGCCAAACTCGCCGGCAAGCCGATGGGAGTCTGCGGCGAGGCCGGCGGCGACGCGCTGCTGGCCCTCGTGCTCGCCGGACTCGGTGTGAGCAGCCTGTCGATGGCGCCGTCCAAGGTCTCGATCGTCCGCTACGCGCTGGGGCTGCACACGATGGCGACCTGCCAGGGCATGGCCACCGCTGCCATTGCCGCGCGCACCGCCGTCGAGGCCCGGGACGCTGTGCTCGCGCTGGCGCACGAAGACCTCGCCGCGCTGCTGTAGGTCCCCGCGCCGCACCAAGCCCACTCGACAGATGGTGAAACGAAAGCCACGTGATTACGTGGCTTTCGTTTCACCATCCTCATGATCCGTGCACGCGTGAGCAGTTCCGCTTCGCCCGATGGTCTGCGGCGCGGCCGGCGGCGACGCGCTGCTCTAGGGAGGTCTCAGGCGCGAGGGGCTCAGGGCGAGGTCGCCAACTCCAGGCGCACCTCGCCCGCCTCGCGCACGCACGTGACGAACCGCGTGTTGACCCCGGAGCCCCACGCGCCGGGGTCGCCGCGGAACGCCAGGTCGAGATCCACCTGCGCCGTCACCGGCGCCTGACTGCGCACCTCCCAGCTGCGGATCTTCCCTGAGCTGAGCCGGATCTCGTCGACCGAGGTGCCCGGCGTCCGGAATGGCCCCGCGAGATAGCGAGCGTTCGCCGCGCGCAACCCGTCGGCGACCCACATCGCGAGATAGCCCTCGAGGGCCTGCCGACAGTCGCCCGCAGACACCACCGCGCCCGGGCTCGATGCCGACGTGCTGGATCCTGTGACGCTCGCAGTGGTCGACGGACCGACGGGGACGTAGCTCGGAGCGTCGGTGCAGCCCGCTGCTGCGAGGACGACGCTCAGCCCGATCACGACGGTGTGCGCACGCTTCACGACCGGTCCCCTTCCCCCCGCAACGCCCCTCGCCACCGGGTCAATCCGACGCTAGCGCGGGCCGGTCGCCACCGGTGGCTATGTCACCGAAATCCGCCAGCCGTCGCGTGAGGTAGTCACGCTCGACCTCGTTGCCGCACAGAGCGATCGCCCGCCGGTATGCCGCCTCCGCCTCCTCCCAGCGGCCGCAGCGCATGAGCAGTTCCGCTTCGACGGCCGGCACCCGATGAGAGGTCGGCAGGTGCTCGACCAGGCCGGCGAGCAGCGCCAACCCGGCCTCTGGGCCCTGCGCCTCAGCGACGGCGACCGCCCGGTTGAGGCGCACGACCGGCGACCCGGTAAGGGCCTCCAGGGCGGCATACAGGTCTGCGATCCGACCCCAATCCGTCTGCGCCGCAGTCGCAGCGGTCGCGTGACAGGCAGCGATCGATGCCTGCAACCGCCACTCGCGGCCCCGCGTCGTCTCGGTCTGCGAACCCACGTCTCGCAGGAGCGCGAGCGCCTCGGCGATCTCGTCGTGCCGCCAGCGAGTGCGGTCCTGGTCCGGCAGCAGGACAAGTGACCCGTCGGCAGCCGCGCGTGCGTCCCGCCGGGAGTGTTGGAGCAGCATGAGGGCCAGCAGGGCGTCGAGCGCGGCATACGGCGCAAGCTCGCGCACCACCCGCACGAGCCGGATCGCCTCTCCCGCAAGATCGACGCGCACGACGTCCGGGCCTGATCCCGGCGCGTAGCCGGCCGTGAACGCGAGGTAGGCCACCGTCGCCACGACCTCGACCCGCTCTGCGAGCGCCTCCCGCTCGGGCACGGCGAACGCCACCCCCGCGGTCGCGAGCTTCTTGCGGGCTCGGGTGAGC
>JBAQXA010000327.1:0-1559 GCA_049299195.1 Nocardioides sp. | reverse complement strand
GTGCGCGGGCTGCCGCCTCAGGTTGTGTCCGGCGCGAGTTGCGACGCCGTCGCCGCGTGGCGCGGAGCCTTCCTGGCGCACGGCTCGCTGACGGAGCCCGGACGATCCTCCTCGCTTGAGGTGACCTGCCCCGGGCCCGAGGCCGCCCTGGCGCTGGTCGGCGTGGCGCGCCGCATCAACATCCCCGTCAAGGCTCGGGAGGTGCGCGGTGTCGACCGTGTCGTCATCCGCGACGGCGACCTGATCGGTGCGCTGCTGACCCGGTTGGGCGCGCACGAGACCTTGATGGACTGGGAAGAGCGGCGCATGCGTCGTGAAGTGCGGGCCACCGCCAACCGGCTGGCCAACTTCGACGACGCCAACCTGCGGCGCTCGGCGCGTGCGGCGGTTGCTGCCGGTGCGCGTGTGCAGCGTGCCCTGGAGATCTTGGGCCCGGACGTCCCCGACCACCTGCAGATGGCGGGCAACCTGCGCGTCGAACACAAGCAGGCATCGCTGGAGGAGCTCGGCCAACTGCATGATCCGGTCCTGACCAAGGACGCGATCGCGGGCCGCATCCGGCGGCTGCTGGCGATGGCCGACAAGCGCGCCGAGGAGCTCGGCATCCCCGACACGGAGGCGTCGTTGACTCCGGAAATGCTGGACGACGCCGACTAGCTCGCGCCCACGTCGTACGCCGCGCGCACGCGGCTTCGGCCCGCCGTCACCGGCAGTTCTCGCACCGTTTCCCAGGAGGGTTCGGGCAGGCGATATGGTGCGAAGTGAGCGTCCTGCTCACCGCAAACAACGCGCTTTATCGCCTCGAGGAGCACCCGTGACCGTACGTGTTGGCATCAATGGCTTCGGCCGCATCGGCCGCAACTTCTTCCGTGCCGTGCAGGCATCGGGAGCCGATATCGAGATCGTCGCCGCCAACGACCTGATGGACAACAAGTCCATCGCCCACCTGCTGAAGTACGACTCCGTCTTGGGCGTCATGCCCGACGAGGTGTCGGCGGACGCCGAGACGATCACGGTCGGTGATCGCACCATCCGCGTCTTCGAAG
Organism: Nocardioides sp.; assembly: GCA_049299195.1. GTDB lineage: Bacteria > Actinomycetota > Actinomycetes > Propionibacteriales > Nocardioidaceae > Nocardioides. The sequence continues at coordinate 513 of JBAQXA010000327.1, read as the reverse complement.
AGCGCGACCCGGCTGCCATCGCCTGGGGCGAGACCGGCGCCGACATCGTCATCGAGTCGACCGGCATCTTCACCGATGCGACCAAGGCTCGGGCCCACATCGCGGGCGGCGCCAAGAAGGTCATCATCTCCGCGCCCGCCTCCAACGAGGACGCGACCTTCGTGATGGGTGTCAACCACCACGACTACGACCCGGCCAAGCACCACGTCATCTCTAACGCCTCGTGCACGACCAACTGCCTCGCCCCCATGGCCAAGCCGCTCCACGACGAGCTCGGCATCGTCAAGGGCCTGATGACCACGGTGCACGCCTATACGCAGGACCAGAACCTGCTCGACGGGCCCCACAAGGACATGCGCCGCGCACGCGCCGCTGCTCTGTCGATCATCCCGACCTCGACCGGTGCCGCCAAGGCCATCGGCCTGGTGCTGCCCGACCTCAAGGGCCGGCTCGACGGCTTCGCGCTGCGCGTGCCCACGCCGACCGGTTCGGCCACCGACCTCACCTTCGAGG
>JBAQXA010000326.1:0-1500 GCA_049299195.1 Nocardioides sp. | reverse complement strand
CTCACGGACTACTCCACCCCCGCACTACGCGAGTTTGCCGAGGAACTCCGGGCTCAGGTGCACGAAGCGACCGGGGGCCTGACCGCGTCCGTCGGCATCGGAAGCTCCAAGTTCATCGCCAAGGTGGCCAGCGACCTCGACAAGCCCGATGGACTGGTGATCGTGCCCGCGGGTGGCGAGCTGGAACTCCTGCGCCCGATGCATGTGACGGTGATCCCAGGCGTTGGCCCGGCCACAGCCGAGCGCCTGCGTCGCGTCGGGATCCACACCGTCGCCGAGCTCGAGGAGGTCACCCTCGACGAACTCGTGCGCCTGGTGGGGAAGGCCCACGGGGCGGGTCTGTTCCACCTGGCCCGAGCCCAAGACGACCGGCCGATCGAACCCGAGCGCGAGACCAAGTCGATCAGCGTGGAAGGCACCTACGACACCGATCTGACCGATCGGCCGCTCATGGAGAACCTGATCACGCGGCAAGCAGCGCAGGTGGCACAACGGCTGCGGGCGAGCGGCTTCTCCGGGCGGACCGTCACGCTGAAGGTCCGGCTCCACGACTTCACCACGCTGAGCCGGTCCACGACCTTGCCGGGGCCGACCGACAACACGGCCACGATCGCCCGGCTGGCCCGGGGGTTGCTCGCCGACCTGGACACCTCGGGTGGCGTGCGCCTCCTCGGGGTCGGCGTGTCCGGGTTGGCCGATTGGATTCAGGAGGACCTCTTCGGCGAGGTCGCGAGCGAGACCGAGGAGCTTCCGCCCGAACCCGAACGCATCACCAGGGTCGGCTACGCGCCCGGGATGGATGTGGAGCACGACGAACTCGGCCGCGGCTGGGTGTGGGGCTCTGGTCGCGGGGTGGTCACCGTCCGCTTCGAGACTGCGGAGACTCCCCCGGGACCGGTGCGCTCCTTCAGCATCGACGACCCGGCACTGCGTCCGTTTGGTCCCGGCAGCGGCAAACATCCACCGCTTAGTCCAACCACCTGAACCGGAGCTCTTCGCCCGGGCGGAGTTGTGCGCAGCGGTCGAGGTCGGCCTCGGCCACCACGGCGACCACGGGATAGCCGCCGGTGACCGGATGATCGGCCAAGAAGATGAGCGGTTGGCCACGAGGCGGCACCTGGACGGCGCCCCAGAGGATGCCCTCGCTGGGAAGCTCGAGCGCACCCGAGCGAGTCAGCGGCATACCACTCAACCTGAGCGCCACCCGGTCGGAGTCCGGTGCCACCCTGTAGGCCTCGGCCACCAGTACCTCGCGCGACGCCGCATCGATCCAATCCCAGCGAGGACCGCGGTAGAGGCCCACTCGCTCGTCTCGGGGTGAGCGGAGGCGGTCATGAGCGGTGTCGTGCGGAGCGGGAACCCCCGACGGTGCGCCCACGGCCACCTCATCGCCGGCGCGGAGCGGGGCCGGCCCGAGACCGCCGAGTGTGTCCGTGGCGCGCGACCCCAGGATCGGTGGCACGTCGATGCCGCCCGCAATCGCGACATAGGTGCGTACGC
>JBAQXA010000325.1:0-4168 GCA_049299195.1 Nocardioides sp. | reverse complement strand
CTCGCGGCCGACTCCGCGCGGCTGCACGTGGTCGCGGGCCCGATGGGCCTCTATCCGGTGGGATCGGGGGATGCCTTCTTGGCGGGCCTTGCCCTCTCCCTGGCGCGCCTGACCCCGCAGGTGGTCCCGACCGCAGCGACCTGGGTGCAGGCTCTCGGGTTGGCGAGCGCCGCGGGCTCCGACAACGCCCAGCGCTGGGGAGCGGGCTCGGTCGAGCCCAGCGCCGTCAGCGAGCTGGCGGCCGCCATGAGCGTGCGCGAGGTCTGATCAGCCCTTCATCCCGGTGAAGGTCATCGTCGCCACGAACTGCTTCTGGGCGGCGATGAAGCCGACGAGGAGGGGGAGGGTGGCGATGACGTTGCCGGCCATCAACAGCTGCCATTGGGTGCGGCGGGTGCCTTGGAAGTTCGCCAGCCCCAGTTGCAGGGTGTAGAGCCGGTCGTCCGAGATCGCCACCAGCGGCCAGATCAAGTCGTTCCAGGCGCCGAGCAGGGTAAAGATCGCCAGCGTCGCCAACGCCGGCTTGGCCAGCGGCAACACGATGTGCCAGAAGACCCCAAACCTGCTGCACCCGTCGAGGCGGGCGGCATCCTCCAGCTCCACGGGCAGGCTGAGGAAGAACTGGCGCATCAAAAACACGCCGAAGGCCGAGGTGAGCCACGGGATGATCGGCGCAGCCATGGTGTCGACCGCATGCAGCCGGGCGAACAGGATGTAGGTCGGGATCATCAGCAGCTGGACCGGCACCATGATCGTGCCCACGATCATGAAGAAACCGAGGCCGCGGCCACGGAACCGGAGCCGGGCATAGCCATAGCCGGCCAGGCTGCACAGGGCGAGGTGGGAGACCACCCCGATGGTGGCCACGATCAGGGTGTTGCGGAACCACAACAAGATGTCGGACTCGGTGAAGAGACCCGAATAGCCCGCGAGCGAGAAGCTGCTCGGCCAAAACCGCGGCGGGAAGGTGTTGATGTCCTTCTCGGGCATAAACGAGGTCAGGATCATCCAGACCAGCGGGAGGGCGAAGAGCAGGGCGGTCGGCATGAGCAAGACGTGCCACGGCGAAAACGGCAGCAGGCCTTGGCGGCGGCGGGTGGTCGGTTGGGTGGCCATCAGAACGCCGCCACCTTGGCCCGCTTGGAATAGGCCACCATCGCCAAGGTCAACAGCATGGTCAGCGCGAAGACGCCGTAGGCGAGCGCGGAGCCGTAGCCGTATTTGTGCTCCACGAACGCGACCCGCCAGAGATAGAAGACGAGCGTGGTCGTCGTGTCCAGCGGTTGGCCCTTGGTGGTCGTGTAGACCAGATCAAACAACTGCAGCGCCGCGATCAGTTGCCAGATCGTGGTGAACACAGTGACCGGCCGGAGCTCGGGGATCGTCACGTGCCGGAAGGCCTGCCACGGCGTCGCGCCGTCGACCATCGCCGCCTCCAGGGTGTCTTTGGAGACGTCCTGCAGGGCGGCCAGATAGACCACGACGTTGAAGCCGACCGATCCCCACAGCGAGATGAGGACGATCACCATCATGGCCTGGGTCGGGTCGGTCAAGAAGCCTTGCTTGGGTAGGTGCAGCACGCGCAGCAGGTTGTTGGCCAGGCCGAAGTCGGGATCGAAGACGAAGTTGGCCAGGATGCCTGTGGCCGCCGCGCTGGCGACGAACGGCACGAAGATGCACGTGCGATAGAACCACTGAAACCGGATCTCCCGGTTAAGCGCCACCGCCAGCACGAGCCCGCCGGCGACCGACGCCGGGACATACATCAGCGCATAGAGAAGCGTGTGCCAGGCAGCGGCGCGCACCTCGGGGTCTTGGGCCATGAGCTCGTAGTTGGCCCAGCCCACCGCACGCGGGATCCGGATCAGGTCAGTGCGTTGCCGGCTGATGAGGAAGGCCCAGCCGGCCGGGAAGATCGACAGCCCGACGATCAGCAGGGTCGCCGGAGCGCAGAAGCCCCAGCCCGTGAAGGTCGATCGCCACGAAACCCGAGACCGTGGCGCAGCGGCGACGGCCACGTCAGCCTTGCTCCAACTCCAGCGCGGCGGCTTCGGCCGCCTTGTCCAGCTCGGTGGCTGGATCGGCATCGGCGACCAAGACCTGAGCCACGGCCTTGGCGAACTCCGTCGACATCGCGGCATAGCCGACGACGGTCGGCCGTGGGTTGACCGCGTTGGCGAGGTTGTCGAAGAACGTCTGGGCGCCGGGGAACTCGGTGACGAAGGCCGCGAACTCAGGGGTGTCCTTCGCCGAGAACCGCAGCGGCAGGTTGCCGTAGGCGACATTCCAGCGGACGTCCTGCTCGGGAGCGGTGAGCCAGCGAGCGAAGTCGTAGGCCACCGCGGCGCGGGCTTCATCGCCGTGGTCGAAGAGCGTCCAGAGATCAACGCCGGCCACCGTCTGGTGGTCGCCATTGGTGCCCGGCAGGATCTGCACGCCGTACGGCGTCTTGGCCTGCTTGAAGTCGTAGAGCAGCCACGGTCCGGAGATGATCATGCCGATCCGCCCGGCCTGGAAGGCGGGGGAGTACTTCTCGCCGTTTTGATCGAGATAGACCGACTTGTCGTCCTGCGCCAACTCCCGCCAGAACTGCAGCGTGTCCGCACCGGCCTGGCTGTTGAAGGCGGGCATGCCCTCATCGTCGAGCACCGCACCGCCGTTTTGCCACAGTTGCGGCCAGAACCTCCAGGTCGTGTCCTCGTTGCCGGCGACGGGGTAGGCGGTGCCGTAGATGTTCTTGTCCGGGTTGTTGATCGCCTTGGCTGCGGCCCGGAAGTCGTCCCAGGTCCAGTCCGCGGTCGGGTAGTCGAGGTTGGCCGCGTCGAAGAGCTCGGTGTTGTAGTAGAGCGCGAGGTTGCCCAGGACGGCCGGCATCCCCACGACCTTGCCCTCGACGGTTGCCGTTGCGCGGGCGGCTTCGGGGAACTCATCCCAGCCGCTGTTGGCGTCCTTGACCCGCTCGGTGATGTCCAAGGTGCGTCCCGAGACGCCCAACTCGGTGACCCACGAGCCGTAGGTGTAGCTGATATCCGGCGCCGTGTCGGAGGCGAAGCCCGCCTGGAGCTTGGCCAACAAGTCATCGGTCGTCGGGGCGCCCGAGGCGGCCTTGATCGTCACGTTGGGGTGGTCGGTCTGATATTCGTCGGCCAGCGAGCGCAGCAAGGTCGCCGCGTCGGAGGTCTGACCGTGCCACCAGGTGATCTCGACCTTCTTGGTGCCGGCGTCGACGGTGTCGATCGTCACGACCTCGGTGTCAGTGGTGTCGGCGACCTGGGTCGAGCAGGCGCTCGTCAACGCGACCACCAAGGCCAGCAGGACCGCCGTGCGCCGCCCGCCCGGACGCACGGTGGCCGCTGACCTCACGGCCCTACCAGTTCGAGCGCGGCGCTCTCGGCGGCCCGATCCAGTGCCTCTTGGGCGTCGGCGTCACCGACGAGCACGGAGTTGATCGCCTTGGCGATATCGACCGACATCGCGTTGTAGCCCTCGACCGTGGGCCGTGGCTCGGTCGCGTTCGCCAGGTTGGCCAGGAAGACCTCGGCACCCGGGTAGTCCTGGACGTACTTGACGAACTCGGGGGTGTCGGCGGCGACATCGCGCAGCGGCAGGTTGCCGTAGGCGAGGTTCCAGCGGACGTCCTGCTCGGGTGAGGTCAGCCAGTTGACGAAGTCGTAGGACGCCGCAGCGCGCTGCTTGTCGCCGTGGTCCAAGAGCACCCAGAGGTCGGGCCCGCTGATGGTCTGGTGGTTGCCGTCGGTGCCGGGCAGGTAGGTGATCCCGTAGTTGACCTTCTTGGCGACCAAGTCATAGAGCAGCCACGGGCCGGAGATGATCATGCCGATCCGGCCGGCGTAGAACGCCTCGCCGTACTTCTCGCCGTTTTGGTCGAGGTAGACCGACTTGTCGTCTTGAGCAAGGGCCCGCCAATACTCCAGCGCATCCACACCGGCCTGGCTGTTGAAGGCCGGCTTGCCCTCGTCATCGAGCACCTGGCCGCCGTTCTGCCACAGTTGCGGCCAGAACCGCCAGGTCGTGTCCTCGGTGCCGCTGACCGGGTACGCCGTGCCGTAAAGGTTGGTGGCGGGGTCGCTGATCGCCTTCGCCGCGGCGCGGAAGTCCTCCCAGGTCCAGTCGTTGGTGGGGTAGTCCAGGCCCGCCTGGTCAAAGA
>JBAQXA010000324.1:0-5352 GCA_049299195.1 Nocardioides sp. | reverse complement strand
GGTCGATGCCGCTCGGCGCGGCGCGGCTGGCGCGACTGTGGTTCGGTGGCGCGACTCCGACCGACGCGCACGTGCGTGAGTTGCGCAAGCGGATCCGAGCCACGATCGCCCGGGATGCCGGACATCTGCTGCGCGCGGGCCGGCCCGATCGTGCGGCCGCGACCTCCAAGACCTTCCGCTCCCTCGCGCGCATCTGTGGGGCGGCTCCCTCCGGAGATGGCGCGCTCGTCCCGCGCACGCTGCCCGCCGCCGAGCTGAGCCTGTGGATCCCCAAGCTGATGAAGCTCTCCCCGGAGGCGCTGCGCGACCTGCCGGGCGTTTCGCCGAGCCGGACGCACCAGATCGTGCCCGGCGCGCTGGTCGCCGAGGCCGTGATGGACATCTTTGACTTGCCCGAGCTCGAGGTCTGCCCGTGGGCGCTGCGGGAGGGCGTCATACTCGAGCGGCTGGATCGGTTCGGGCTGTTGGATCCCGTATGACGCCGCTCATCGCGCTGTCGACGGCGTCGGTCTTCCCCGAGTCCACGGCCCATGCCTTCGGCTTTGCGGCGCGCCTGGGCTATGACGCGGTCGAGGTGATGGTCGGCATCGACTCCCTGAGCCAGCAGGCCGCGGCCGTGCGCCAACTGTCCGCCCACCACGAGATGCCAGTCTGCGCGATCCACGCGCCCTGCCTGCTGATCACCCAGCGCGTGTGGGGCACCGACCACTGGGGCAAGCTCGTGCGCTCGGCCGAGATGGCCCACGAAGTCGGCGCCGACGTGGTGGTCGTGCACCCGCCGTTTCGCTGGCAGAAGGACTATGCCGCCGAGTTTGTCGCGGGCATCGCGGAGCTCGAAGAGGAGACCGGGATCGCCTTCGCCGTGGAGAACATGTATCCCTGGAAGTCACGCTCGGGGGCGACCACACGGCGCGGCAACGAGCGCCGCCGGATGGAGATGTATGCGCCGGGCTGGGATCCCTCCGAGGAGTCCTATGCCAACGCCTGCATCGACCTCTCCCATGCTGCGGTGGCCGGCTCAGACCCGGTCGCGATGGCCGACCGACTGGGTGCCCGGTTGCGGCACGTGCACCTGACCGACGGGACCGGCTCGTTTAAGGACGAGCACCTCGTGCCGGGTCGGGGCACGGTGGGGGCGCAGAAGTTTCTTGAGCATCTCGCCGGTCGCTTCGCCGGCCACGTCGTCTTGGAGATCAACACGCGCAAGTGCGAGACGCCGGCCGCGAAGGAGGCCGACTTGGTGGAGTCACTCGAGTTTGCCCGCCGGCACCTCCAAGTCGGCGTCCCCGGCGGGGCGACGTGAGCGCCGCCAAACAGGAGGGTGCTCGGGCCGGGCGCGGGCGCCGACCGGGACCATCGGCTGCTCGTGAGGAGATCCTGGCCGCGGCTCGCGCATCCTTCGCCAGCCGCGGCTTCTCCGGCACCACGATCCGCGCGGTGGCTGCCGAAGCTGGCGTCGATGCCGCGTTGGTCCATCACTACTTCGGCGCCAAAGACGACCTCTTTGTCGCGTCGTTGGACATCCCTCTCGATCCGCGCGAGGTGCTCGGAGCCGCTGCGCTCGGGCCCGCCGACAGCGCGGCCGAGCGCCTGTTGCGCACGTTCTTCGCCATGTGGGAGGACCCCAAGCTGCAGCCGGGCCTGCTCGCGATGGCGCGGCGCGTGCTCGAACCCGACGGAGCGCGGCTGCTGCAGGACGGCTTCTTGCGGGTCGTGGTCATGCCGGCCCTTGCCCCGATCACCCCCGACCGGGCGGAGGAGCGCATCCCGCTCGTCGCGACCCAGATCTTGGGCCTCATCACGGCCCGCTATGTGTTGCGGGTCGACGGCTTGGCAGCGGAGGAGCCGGAGCGGTTGGTGGCGCGGCTGGCGCCGGTGATCCAGGGGTTCCTGACCGGGCCGCTGGCCGGGCCGCTGGAGTGAGGCGCTTGCCGTGAGCGAGCGGCATACCGCATAATTCAACGCATGGTGAATAACTCGGTTGAGGTGCGGGGGCTCAGCGTGGATCGCGGTCCGCGCACGGTGCTCGCCGGCCTCAATCTCGACGTCGGCCCCGGAGTGACTGGCCTGCTCGGCCCCTCGGGTTGTGGCAAGTCGACGCTGTTGCGCTGTCTGGTCGGGGTCCAGCAGGTCCGCTCCGGCACGGTGACCGTGCTGGGCCATCCGGCCGGGAGCCCGCCGGTGCGGGCGCGGGTCGGCTACCAGACCCAAGCCGCGAGCGTTTATGACGACCTCACGGTCACCGAAAACCTCGCCTTCTTCGCCGGGGTGCTCGGCCTGGCGAAGGCTGAGATCGCCCGGGCCGTTGACGCCGTTGACCTCGGCTCGCACGCCGACCAGGTCGTTGGCCGACTCAGCGGGGGACAGCGATCCCGGGCAAGCCTGGCCGTGGCGCTGCTGGGCGAGCCCGATCTGCTGGTCCTCGACGAGCCCACCGTGGGTCTCGACCCCCTGCTGCGGCACGAGTTGTGGCAGCTGTTCCATCGGATCGCGGCGGCCGGGACTGCGGTCCTGGTCTCCAGCCACGTCATGGATGAGGCGGATCGCTGCGATCGGCTGCTGCTCATGAGGCAGGGCCAGATCATTGCCGACGGAGCGCCAGAAGAGATCCGCCAACGCACCGGGACCGCCACGATCGAGGCCGCCTTCGTCGCCCTGATCGGCGCCAGCGAGCAGGGGGCAGCATGAACCCGCGCATCACACTGGCCGTGGCCGGGCGGGTGCTGACCCAGATCCGGCGTGACCACCGCACCCTGGCCATGTTGCTCGTGCTGCCGACGATCTTGATGAGCCTGCTGTGGTGGATGTTCTCCGATAGCCCCGGGTTGGTCTTCGACCGGATCGGACCGGGGCTGCTGGCGCTCTTCCCCTTCTTCATCATGTTCCTGGTCACGAGCGTGACGACCCTGCGGGAGCGCTCCAGCGGCACCCTCGAGCGGCTGCTTGCGATGCCGATGGGCAAGCTGGACTTCCTCTTCGGCTACGCCTTGGCCTTCGGCGTGATGGGGGCGCTCCAATCGCTCATCGCCGTCGCGGTGAGTGTCGGCTTGCTCGACTTGGATGTCGTCGGACCGGTCTGGCTGCTCGGGCTTGTTGCCGTCTTGGACGCGATCTTGGGCACCGCGCTGGGCCTGTTCGTCTCGGCGTTCGCCCAAACCGAGTTCCAGGCGGTGCAGTTCATGCCCGCCGTCGTGGTGCCGCAGATGCTGCTCTGTGGGCTGCTGGTGCCGCGGGACCGGCTGCCACGGGTCTTGGAAGTTATCGGCGACGTGCTCCCGCTCTCCTTCGCGGTCGACGCGATGCAGCAGTTGGTGACCGACACCGACACGGGGGAGGTATGGCGCAACCTCGGGATCATCTCGCTGTTCATCGCCGTCGTGGTGGCTCTGGGGGCGGCGACGCTGCGGCGGCGTACTCCCTGACCGACCAGGCTCCCGGCTAGGGTGCTGCTATGTCGATCGTGCGCGACCCGTTGCTCTACTTGGCCGGGAACCGACAGGTCAAGAAGCTCGTCGAGACGATGCCGATTTCGGCGGGGATCGTGCGGGCCTACGTGCCGGGGGAGGCGACCGACGCCGCGGTCAGCGCGGCGCAAGGGCAGATCGAGTCGGGCCTTCGGGTGACGCTGGACTTCCTCGGCGAAGACACAACCAACCTGGCCCAGGCCGAGGCCACTGTCGCGGCATACCTCGATCTGCTGAGCGCCCTGACGGCGCGCGGACTGGCCCCACGCGCTGAGGTGTCGGTGAAACTCTCGGCGATCGGGCAGGCGCTTGCGGATGAGGGCCACGACATCGCGCTGGACCACGCCCGGGCGATCTGTCGGGCGGCGCGGTCGGCCGGGACCACCGTGACCCTCGACATGGAGGACCACACCACGACCGACGACACCCTCGCCACGCTGCGTGAGCTGCGCAAGGACTTCCCCGAGACCGGCGCGGTGTTGCAGGCCTACCTCCATCGCACCGAGGAGGACTGTCGCGCGCTGGCGCATGAGGGCTCGCGCGTGCGGCTGTGCAAGGGGGCGTATGCCGAGCCCGAGACCGTCGCCTATCAGACGCGCATCGACGTCGACCGGTCCTACGTGCGGTGCCTGAAGGTGCTGTTGGCGGGGCAGGGCTATCCGATGATCGCCACGCACGACCCGCGCATGATCTCGATCGCCGCGTCGCTGATCTCGCGCCACGGGCGGTCGAAGGGGAGCTACGAATATCAGATGCTCTATGGCTGCCGTCCTGAGGAGCATCGCCGCCTGGCCGAAAGTGGCGAGACGATGCGGGTCTACATCCCTTACGGTCAGGAGTGGTACGGCTATCTCATGCGGCGGCTCGCGGAGCGTCCGCAGAACCTATCGTTCTTCCTCAGATCCTTGGTCTCTAAGAAGTGACCGCGCTGAGCAAGAGCGGGGTTCTTCCCTGTCACGAAAGTAGGTAGATCATGGCGCTCACAGCGATCCTCGGGGCCGGGGTGATGGGCGAGACGCTGCTCTCCGGGTTGATCCGCGGTGGTCGGCGCCCGGAGGAGCTGCTCATCGCCGAGAAGCGCTCCGAGCGGGCCGCCGAGCTCGTCGAGCGCTATGGGGTGCGCGTGGTCTCCAACCTGGTGGCGGCCGAGCAGGCCGACACGCTGGCGCTGGTCGTCAAGCCGCAGGACATGGACGATCTGCTCGACGAGATCTCGCCGATGCTGCACACCGGCCAACTGCTGGTCTCTCTCGCGGCCGGGATCACGACCGCGCAGATCGAGGCGCGGGTGCCCGACGGCATGTCGGTCGTGCGCGTGATGCCCAACACCCCGGCGCTCGTCGATGAGGGCATGTCGGCCGTCGCCCGCGGCTCCCACTGCACCGACGAGCAACTCTCGGAGGCGGAGGGCTTGATGGCGGCCACCGGGCGAGTGCTGCGTGTCCCGGAGAAGCAGATGGACGCGGTGACGGCCATCTCCGGCTCGGGTCCGGCCTACATCTTCTTCGTCGTCGAATCGATGATCGAGGCCGGCGTGCACCTCGGGCTGCCGCGCGCGACCGCCACCGAACTCGTGGTCCAGACCCTCTTCGGGTCGGCCAAGATGCTCCGCGAGACCGGTACTCACCCGGTCGTGCTGCGCGAGCAGGTCACCTCGCCCGGCGGGACCACCGCCTCCGCCCTCCGCGAACTTGAGATCCACAAGGTGCGCGCCGCCTTCCTCGCCGCCATGGAAGCCGCCCGCGACCGCTCCCGCTCCCTCGCCTCCGGAGCCTGAGGCGGGGTTGGTCGGTTTCCCCGGTTGGCCGTGAAATTGCACTGCTAGCAGGCGAAACTTTGCCTGCTAAGCGCCAGGTTTGGCTGCTCGGTGTGACGGGTGAGTCTGGTG
>JBAQXA010000323.1:0-2812 GCA_049299195.1 Nocardioides sp. | reverse complement strand
CCCAAGAGGCGGGTCGCCCGGCCGACACCGAGCACCAACACCCCGGTGGCCATCGGGTCAAGGGTGCCTGCGTGGCCGACCTTGCGGGTGCCCGCCAGCCGTCGGATCTGGGCGACCACACCGTGGGAAGTGATCCCCGCCGGTTTGTCCACGATCACCAGCCCGGCCGACGCCAGTCCGGCCGGAGGAGCCGAGGCGGACTGTGGCGTGCTCACTCCGACAATGCTGCCGAGTCGGTGCCCGGCTGCTCGTCGTCGTCCAGCTCGTCGCCGGACTCGTCGCCGGAATCGTCGTCCGAGTCATCCTCGGAGTCGTCGTCCAGATCTTCGGCCGCGTGCTTGTAAGGATCGGCCTCCCCCGCATAGCGCGCGCGGGCCGCTTCGGCCGCCACCCGCTCGTCGGAGGCGCGCGCGGCCGCGAGGACATCCTCGATTTGGCGCGCGGTTTGTGGGAGGGCGTCGTGCAGGAAGGTCAGCGAGGGCACATGGCGCATGCCCAGCTGCTTGCCGACCTCCGAGCGGATCAGACCCTTCGCCGACTCCAGCGCGGCAGCAGTGCCGGCGAGGTCGGACTCCTCGCCCAAGACGGTGTAGAAGATCGTGGCCTGCTGGGTGTCACCGGTGACGCGGACCTCGGTGACCGTGACGAAGCCGAGCCGCGGGTCCTTGACCCGCCGCTCCAGCATCTGCGCCACGATCACCTTGATCCGGTCGGCAACCCGGCGGACGCGCGGGTTGGACCCGCCCGCCCCCGCCGGGCTCTTCGCGCCACTCATCAGGCCCTCGGGATCTCGCGCATCTCGAAGGACTCGACGATGTCGCCTTCCTTGATGTCGCTGTAGTTGCGCAACACCATGCCGCACTCGAAGCCCTCACGGACCTCAGAAGCGTCGTCCCGCTCCCGCTTGAGCGAGGCCAGGTCGAGGTTCTCGGCGACCACGGCTCCGTCACGGATCAGGCGGACCTTGGCGTTGCGGCGGATCGTGCCCGAGGTGACCATGCAGCCCGCAATGTTGCCCACCTTGGAGCTGCGGAAGATCGCACGGATCTCGGCCTGGCCGAGCACCGACTCCTCGAACTCGGGCTTGAGCAGACCCTTGAGCGCTGCCTCGATCTCGTCGATGGCCTGGTAGATGACGGTGTAGTACCGGATCTCCACACCCTCGCGCTCGGCGAGTTCGGTCGCCTTGCCCTGCGGCCGCACGTTGAAGCCGATGATGATCGCGTCCGAAGCCGCCGCCAGCATGACGTTGGTTTCGGTGATCGCACCGACGCCGCGGTCGATGACGCGCAGCGAGACTTCCTCGCCCACGTCGATCTTGGCCAACGAGTCCTCGAGCGCCTCGACCGAGCCGGACACATCGCCTTTGAGGATGAGGTTGAGCTCTTGGCTCTCGCCCTGCTCCATGGAGGCCATGAAGTCCTCGAGCGTACGCCGCACGCGACGCTGAGCCTGCATGGCGGCCCGCTCGCGGGCCTCCCGCTTCTCCGCGATCTGTCGGGCGGTGCGGTCGTCCTCGACGACGAGGAAGTTCTGCCCCGCCCCCGGCACAGCCGTCAGACCGAGCACCATCGCCGGACGCGACGGATCGGCTTCCTCGATGTTGTCGCCGAATTCGTCGAGCATGGCGCGCACGCGACCGTGCGCCGGTCCGGCCACGATCGTGTCGCCCACCCGCAGGGTGCCGCGCTGGACCAGGATCGTCGCGACCGGACCGCGACCGCGGTCGAGGTGCGCTTCGACGACCAGACCCTGAGCGTCCTGATCCGGGTTGGCCCGCAGATCCAAGGACGCGTCGGCCGTCAGCACGATCGCCTCCAGCAGGCTGTCCAGGTTGAGGCCAGCCTTGGCCGAGACGTCGACGAACATGGTGTCGCCGCCGTACTCCTCGGGCACCAGGCCGTATTCGGCCAGCTGACCGCGCACCTTGGTCGGGTCGGCCTCGGGCTTGTCGATCTTGTTGACCGCCACCACGATCGGGACCTCGGCGGCCTTGGCGTGGTTGAGCGCCTCAACCGTCTGCGGCATCACGCCGTCGTCGGCCGCGACCACGAGGACCGCGATGTCGGTCGCCTTCGCACCGCGCGCACGCATGGCGGTGAACGCCTCGTGACCGGGGGTGTCGATGAAGGTGATCCGTCGATCGTTGCCGTCAACCTCGGTGTGCACCTGGTAGGCACCGATGTGCTGGGTGATGCCACCGGCCTCCTTGGCCACGACGTTGGCATCGCGCAGGGCGTCGAGCAGCTTGGTCTTGCCGTGGTCGACGTGGCCCATGACGGTGACGACCGGAGGCCGGGCCTGCAGGTCGCCCTCGACGCCCTCGTCCATGCCGAACTCGAGGTCGAAGGACTCCAACAGCTCGCGGTCCTCGTCTTCGGGCGAGACGACTTGGACGACGTAGTTGAGCTCTTCGCCCAGCAGTTCGAGGGTGGCGTCACCCACGGACTCGGTGGCGGTGACCATCTCGCCCAGGTGGAAGAGCATCTGCACGAGCTGTGCGGCGTCGACACCGATCTTCTCGGCGAAGTCGGTCAGCGACGAGCCGCGCGAGAGGCGCACGACCTCGCCGTTGCCCTTGCGCACGCGCATGCCGCCAATCGTCGGCGCTTCCATGTTGTCGAACTCTTGACGGCGCTGCCGCTTCGACTTCCGACCGCGTCGCGAAGGACCGCCCGGGCGACCGAAGGCGCCCTGGGTCGAGCCACGACCGCCGGGGCGGCCACCTGCACCGGGACGGCCGGGGGCCGGCGGACCGAAGCCACCGCCGCCACCGGGAGCACCAGGGCCACCACGACCGGGCGCACCGGCC
>JBAQXA010000322.1:0-1792 GCA_049299195.1 Nocardioides sp. | reverse complement strand
GTCCTCAGCCGTTCGCCGACGTCGCGGCGGCGCTTGGTGGCCCGCTCGCTTCCCGTTGTCGACACGCCCAGCGACGTTGCCAGCGGAGATGACTATGAGTCGACAGACTATAAGTAGCAATCGACCTCAGGAGGCAGCCGTGGCATTTGGCAAGAAGACTCGGACCGGTAGCGAAGTGCCCGTTGACGAGGTGCCGTGGGAGGGCGAGACGTGGACGTACGCGACCGTTACTGCACAGACGAACGGAGAGACGCTGCTCGACAGGCTCAACGTGATGGGGGCCGCTGGCTGGGAGGCGGTCGGCATGACCGTGGTCGGCCCGATGAGTCAGGTTCTCCTGAAGCGCACCAGCCGTTAACCCGTCAGCCGATGCGGCGCACCGTGGGCAACGGAGGGGAGGCGGTGGCCCCAAGGAACGCGGCGTCAAGCGCGTCGCCCAGCGTGCCGTCCTCGTCGTCCCAGACGTGGCTGTAGATGTCAGCGGTGATCCGGTAGGTGCTGTGCCCCATCCAGCGCGAGACCTCGAGCATGGAACGACCCTGCGCGTGCATGAGGCTCGCGTAGGTGTGCCGCAGGTCGTGGAAGCGGAGTGGCGCCAGCTCGCTCTCGACGGTCGCGGGTTTGAAGCTTCGGATGTACCACTTGGCGTGGTTGAAGGGCTGCCCGTCGCAGCCGAACAGGTAATCCTCCGGCCCGAGGCCGTTCGCCTTGATGTGCTCGACCACCTGCCGGGCCAGCGTCGGCGGGATGGGCACGACCCGGTTCGACCGCTTGGACTTCGGCGTATCCGCGACCAGACCGCCCTTCAGCGCGATGACCGTCTCAGCAACGATCACCCTTGCCCGCAGCACGTCCACTCGCTTGACCCGCAGCCCCGCGATCTCGCCGGCTCGGAGTCCTGACCACGCGGCCAGCCGCACGATGAGGGCACCCCGGTCGTCCAGCACCCCTGCCAGCCGGGCAACCTCACCAGCGGTCAGAAAGCACGGCTCGTGAGTGGTCGTCTGCTGAGGCAGTTCATCGCTCAGGAGGAGCGCCGGGTTCGTCCGCGCGTACCCCGCCTTGACCGCGTAGCCGAGAACTCCTCGCACGACGTTGAAGACGTTGCGCACCGTCTGGGGAGCCTTGCCGCTGTCCACCATGCGCCCGATGAGCGCCTGTACGTCGTCAAAGCCGATGCTGGCGATGGGCCAGTCATCCCAGTCCGCGCACCACGATTCAAGGGTGTGCTGGTAGCCCTTCAGAGTCCGGGCCTTTCGGCCCTTGAGCCGCTTCGAGTTCATCCACTGCTCGGACACCACCGACCACGGCGTGTTCGCCTTGGACTTGTCGATGTACTCACCAGCACGCACCCGGTGCTTCTGATCGATGAGGAATCCCTCGGCAGCCTCCAGAGTCTGAAAGGTCTTGCCGACCTGCTTCCCATCCTTCGCGCGGTACCGGGCCTCGTACACCTCGCCACGCTGACGCCTGCGCTTGTAGACGCCCGCGGTTCGTGTGGCTTCTCGATCCTTCTTCGTCGTCATGCCGACTCCTGCTCTCTCGATGCCAGCGATTCGGACGCCAGCAGGTCCAGGGCGTGGCCGCGCAACACCCGCCGAACCGACGACGGCCTCCACTGGTCCGCGCCTCGTGTGGTGGGTACTTGCCGTGCGGTGAGGGCCTTGGCGATGGCGGTCACGGTCAGGCCGTCGTCACGTAGGGCGACGATCTGAGCCACGACGGCGTCGGGTGTGGCGCGGGGCCTCCCAAGGCGCTGGCCACGGGCCTTGGCTGCTGCCAGCGCGTCACG
>JBAQXA010000321.1:0-5632 GCA_049299195.1 Nocardioides sp. | reverse complement strand
GCGCACCTCACCGTGATCCGCGTGGGCGGGTGGTCTCGGTGGCCCACCTGGCGGTGCTCCCCGCTGCGGTTTCGGCGCGTGCGGGCGACGACGCGGCCGAAGCGGGTTGGGTCCCGGTGGCCGACGTCCTGGGCCCCGGGGCGACGGAAGTGTTGGCCTTCGATCACGCCCAAGTGCTGGCAGACGCGCTCGAACGCGTGCGCGCCAAGCTCGAATACACCACCCTCGCGACCGCCTTCGTGGCCGAGGAGTTCACCCTCTCCGAGCTGCGGCGCGTCTATGAGATCACCTGGGGCGTGAGCCTCGATCCAGCCAACTTCTGGCGCAAGATCCGCCAGACCGAAGACTTCGTCGAGCCGACGGGCGCCACCCGGTCGGTCCCAGGCCGCGGCCGCCCCGCCGCCCTCTTCCGCATCAAGCACAGCCCGGATGATGGCGCCGCGGGTGCCTCCGGCAGCACCGGTGGCGGGAGCAGCTCGGTCCGCCTGCTCGCCCGCCCCCTCATCCGCACCCACTCCTGACGTCTCCCGCGCAGTTGGCGCCGCCCTCCACCGTCTCCCGCGGTGTTGGTGCGGCCCCCAGCCGTCTTCCGCGCTGTTGGTGTCAATTTTGGGGTGACCCAACGCGGGGAAAGTGCTTCCAACCCCGCGGGAGACGCACGAGGACCGCGGGAGACGCACGCGGCGGGCGCCCCACCGTCTCCCGCGGTGTTGGTGCCGCCTCCAGGGTCTACCGCGCTGTTGGCGTCAGTTTTGGGGTGACCCAACGTGGGGATAGTGGTTCCAACGGCGCGGGAGACGCACGAAGGGCGCGGGAGACGCGCGCGGCGGGCGTCCCACCGTCTCCCGCGGTGTTGGTGTCAATTTTGGGGTGACCCAACGGGGGGATAGTGGTTCCAACCCCGCGGGAGACGCTCGAAGGGCGCGGGAGACGCACGAAGGGCGCGGGAGACGCACGAGGGGCGCGGGAGACGGGCGAGGGGCGCGGGAGACGGGCGAGGGGCGCGGGAGACGGGCGGGGCAGGGGGCGGGCCCTTTGCCCTGTCCGTGGGGGCGCAGGTGCGGCAGGATGGCGGACGTGGAACACGCCTATGACCTCTCCGATGTTGAATGCCGCGAGCTACTCGCCAGCGATGTGATTGGGCGGGTTGCCTTCGTGACCCCGCAAGGGCCGCGGATCATGCCGATCAACTACGTCGTCAGCGGGGAGACGATCGAGTTCCTGACCACTGGCTATAGCGAGGTGGCGGTCTACGGGGTCGGTGCCGAGGTCGTCTTTGAGATCGACCACATCGACAACACCAACAAGAGCGGGTGGAGCGTGATCGCGCACGGCACCCTCGAGCGGCACGAAAACCCGTCGGAGACGGCGCTGCGGGCGCATGGCGACGGCCCGATTCCGTGGGCAGGCGGCCATCGGCCGCTGCTGCTCGTGCTGGCTTGGCGCGAACTCACCGGTCGGCGAGTCGGCGCCCACTGGCCGCACCCCGTCGTCAGCGGCCGCGGCGACCAGCACCACTAACCGGGACCCCAGCGCCCACACCACACCCCGGAGCACCGTCACCCAGCTACCGCACTCACCCCACCGGCAGCCGGACCGTGACTTTCGTGTCCCCGGGCTCGGAGGCCAAGGAGACCGTGCCCCCGTGGGCCTCGGTGATTGCCTTGACCAGCGCGAGCCCGAGCCCCGTGCCGCCATCGCGAGTCCGCGCGGAATCCCCGCGCACAAACCGCTCAAAGGCGTATGCCGCGACCTCAGGCGGAAACCCCGGCCCATCGTCGGCGACCACTAGTGCACACCAGCCCGGACTGTCCGCACCCCCGTCGCCACCCCCGCCCGCACCCCCGTCGCCACCCGCACGCACGGTGACGGTGGTGCCGTCGGGGGTGTAGCGCCGCGCGTTGGCGAGCAGGTTGGTGACCACTTGGTGGAGGGCCTGCTCGTCGCCGGTGATCTCGACCGCCTCGTCTGGCAGATCGATCCGCCAGTGGTGCGCAGGCGAAAGCACCCGCGCATCGGACACCGCTTCGATCACCAAGCGGGACAGATCAACCGTCGCCCGGTCGAGCGGGCGGCCCGCGTCGAGCCGCGCAAGCAAGAGCAGGTCCGAGACCAAGGTGGTCATCCGTCCGGACTCCGACTCGACCTTGTCCAGCGCGGTCCGCAGCCCGCTCAGATCGTCGGGACGGCGCCGCGCCAACTCCGTATAACCGGCGATGGTGGCGAGCGGAGTGCGCAGTTCGTGCGAGGCATCGGCAACAAACTGCCGCACCTGCTGCTCGCTGCGCTGGCGCGCTTCGAGGGAGCTCTCGACGTGGGCGAGCATGCGGTTGAGCGCTGAACCGACCTGGCCCACTTCGGTGCGGTCATCGGTGAGCCGCTCGGGCACCCGCGCGGCCAGGTTGATCTCGCCCGAGGAGAGGGGAAGTTCGGCGACCGCGTGGGCGGTCGCGGCCACTTCGCGCAGTGGCCGCAGTTGTCGCCGTACGAGCAACAGCCCGAGGCCGCTCGCCGCCGCCAGAGCGAGCCCCATGGAGATCAACTCGACGAACAGCAGCCCACGCAGGGTTTCTTGGGCGCCGTGGGTCGGGGCGCCAACGAGCAGGACCTCCCCGGTCGCGTCCTGCCCGATCGCGACGCGATACTCGCCGCCGCCGGGCAGCTGCAGATCATGCACCGCTCCGTCATCGGGTACGACGGCAAGGGCGGCCAGCGCGCCGGTGGTCAGCGCCGCCTGATCGCCGCGACGGTCGCCGGTGACATAGCCGTAGGACAGCTCCGGCCAGGCAACGATCGTCCCCGGCACCACGTTGCTGGTGAACTGGTCCGGACTAGGCAAAGCAGGCCGGTCATCCTCGAAGTCGCCGGGGCCACCGTGCTCGCCGTGGTGGTCGCGACCAGGCCCGCTGATCCCGCTCTGCAGGCCGGTCGCGGTGAGCACGGTGTTGTCGAGCTGGTGATAGAGCGTCGTGCGGATGACCACCCAAGCTGCCGTACCGATCGCCAGCGACACGATCGCCACGAGCGCCACCGCCGTGGCGACCAGCCGAGCCGTGAGAGAGACCGGCCGCACGAGTCGAGCGCTGCCCACCAGGTCCGTCATACCGCCGGCTTCAAGACGTAGCCAGCACCGCGCAGGGTGTGGATCATCGGCCCGCGCCCCTGGTCGATCTTCTTGCGCAGATAGGAGATGTAGAGCTCCACGACATTGGCCTGGCCGCCGAAATCGTAGTTCCAGACCCGGTCGAGGATCTGGGCCTTGGACAGCACGCGCTTGGGGTTGCGCATCAGGAACCGAAGCAGCTCAAACTCCGTGGCGGTCAGCAAGATCGGCTCGCCGGCGCGGGTCACCTCGTGGCTGTCCTCGTCAAGCAGCAGGTCGCCGACCGCCAGGACCGAGCTGGTGGCGACTCGTATGGCGGTGCTGCGGCGCATCAGGGCCCGCAGCCGAGCCACGAGTTCCTCAAGAGAGAACGGCTTGGTCACATAGTCGTCGCCGCCCGCGGTGAGCCCGGCGATGCGGTCTTCGACGGCGTCCTTGGCGGTCAAGAACACCACCGGCACGTCGGCATCGGTCGCACGCATCCGGCGCAGCACCTCGAGCCCGTCGAAGTCGGGAAGCATCACGTCGAGCACGACCGCGTCGGGCTCGAACTCCTTGGCGGCTGAGACGGCCTTGGCGCCCGTGTGGGCCTGGCGAACATCGAAGCCCTCATAGCGCAGCGCCATCGAGATGAGTTCGGCGATGTTGACCTCGTCATCGACCACCAGGACGCGCAAGGGTGACCCGTCGGGACGCGACATCGCGGGCTGTCCCTTGACTGAAGAGGCCGGGACCGAAGAGGCCGGGACCGAAGTGGTGCCACCTGTCGTCATGGCCCCATCCTGCCGGGCCACCCTGTGCGTTTCCTGTGAGCGGACTGTCCGCCGCGGATGAGTCCTAGACCCAGCGCTGGCAGAGCGAGACGTTCCGGTTGGGTGTCCCGCTCAAGAAGATCACCCGGTGGCAATAGACCGGGATGCCGCGGACGAACGCGCCGTTCGTCTGGTGGCACTGGTTGATGAGGTTGGTCTGGACGTAGTTCGGCACCGTGGCTGAGATCGTGACCGACGAAGCCGCCGGGGCCGTGGCGAGGCTGATGCCGCTGGCCGCAGCGAGGCCGGCGAGGAGAAGGGAGAGCTTGGTGCGCATGGGGTTCCTTTCGTTGGTGAGCTCCGGTGAGCTCGCTGGCTCGACGCTCCCCGAGCCGCGCAAAGGCCGCGTAAAAGCTCCGCAAAGAGCGCCTGGGAGCTCGTAAGCCCCGCCCCCTCGCGGGTGCGCAGCCGCAGTGGCGACGAAGCGCCACGCAAACGATTGGCACCCATCGCCTCCGGGCGGGAGAATCGGCGGCGTTGTGAAGATCAGCTATCCGCCGCAGTTGCCGGTGAGTGCACGGCGCGAGGAGATCGCCGCGGCTATCCGCGACCACCAGGTCGTGATCGTCGCGGGCGAGACGGGGTCGGGCAAAACCACCCAGCTGCCCAAGATCTGCCTCGAACTCGGCCGCGGACAGGGCCGCACGATGATCGGCCACACCCAGCCGAGGCGGATCGCCGCGCGCGCGGTCGCCGAGCGACTGACCGAAGAACTCGCCACCGAGTTGGGCCGCGAGGTCGGCTTCCAGGTCCGCTTCACCGACCGCACCAGCCGCGACACCTCGATCAAGGTGATGACCGACGGCATCCTCCTGGCCGAGCTCCAGCGCGATCGCCAACTGCGCGCCTACGACACGATCATCATCGACGAGGCCCACGAGCGCAGCCTCAACATCGACTTCCTACTCGGCTACCTCAAGCGGTTGTTGCCGCAGCGGCCCGACCTCAAACTGATCATCACCTCGGCCACGATCGACCCCGAGCGCTTCGCCCAGCACTTCTCCGACCGGAGCGGTCGCCCGGCACCGATCATCGAGGTGACCGGCCGCACCTACCCCGTCCAGGTGCGCTATCGCCCGCTCGTCGAGCTCCCTGAGACCGACGACGAAGGCGAGCCCGTCGTCCGGGACCAGACCGAGGCGGTCGTCGATGCCGTGCGCGAGTTGTGTGTGGCCGGGCCCGGCGACGTGCTGGTGTTCCTGCCTGGGGAGCGCGAGATCCGCGACACGGCCGAGGCGTTGGGAGACGCCGTACGCAGTGCGCCGGCGGGTGACCCGCTGCGTCGTGCCGGTCACCTCAGCGTGGAGATTGTGCCGCTCTATTCGCGCCTCTCCGCCGCCGAGCAGCACCGAGTCTTTAGCGGTCACGACGCGAGCGTGCGCCGGGTCGTGCTCGCCACCAACGTGGCCGAGACCTCCCTCACCGTCCCCGGGATCAAGTACGTCGTCGACACGGGCGTCGCGCGCATCTCGCGCTACTCGGTCCGGGCCAAGGTGCAACGGCTGCCGATCGAACCGATCAGCCAGGCCTCGGCAAACCAACGCTCGGGCCGCTGCGGCCGGACGAGTGACGGCATCGCGATCCGCCTCTATGCCGAGGAGGACTACGCCGCCCGCCCGGAGTTCACCGACCCCGAGATCCTGCGGACCAACCTCGCAAGCGTCATCTTGCAGATGATCTCGCTGGGCCTCGGCGATCTGGCCCGCTTCCCCTTCGT
>JBAQXA010000320.1:0-2581 GCA_049299195.1 Nocardioides sp. | reverse complement strand
GCGTACATGCTCGCGGACGTCGCGGGCGAACTCCTCTGGGTCGGCCGCGAGCGCGGAGGTGGGGATCGTCGTGCTCTCGCCCGAACGCAGTCGCAGGACCACGCACTTCTCGCCGGCCAAGGTGGCGGCCGCGACTTCCTCCACATCTGCCCACCGGCCCGAGGGCGTCCCGGCCCCGCGGATCATTGCGACCCGATAGCCGACATCGGTCAGCCGGACGACGACGCGCGTGCGCACGAGGTAGGCAACCAGGCTGATGCCCGCCATCCCTATGGCCGCCACTGGAAGCAGCGCGAGCACCGGCCCGGGCATGAAGGCCAACAGGATCGTCAGCACAAACATGATCAGGGCGAGGGCGATGGCGCTGAGACCCAGCAACTTTGCGGCGAGTGCGGGCGCCATCCGGTAGTCCGACGACATGCCTCCATCTTGGGCCATGGCTGATGGCGGCCGCTCAGCGGCGCCCGATCCGGAGTCGGCGAAGGGCCGTCGGCCGGTACACTCGGGCGCGGCTCGGGCTTGCCTCGCAGCCACGGAGAGATGCCGGAGTGGCCGATCGGAACCGCCTTGAAAGCGGTCGCTGGCAGTGATGTCAGCCGCGGGTTCGAATCCCGCTCTCTCTGCCCAGTGCCGTCTGCCCAGTGCCCTCTGCCCAGCTCAGCTCAACGCGTGATGGCGTTTCGGCTCGGGCCGGATCGCGGTCTTCTCCTCCGAGCGCCGCGCACCCGACCCGCGAGTGTCGCTCAGCCACAGGTCGAGGCGGATCACTAAGAAGCCGATGATCAGGCCGAGCGCCAGGCTGTAGAGGACCTGCAAGCCGAGTTCGGCCAGTGGTACGCCGTGCCGCACGAGCAGATAGCCAGGCGTCGCGGTCGCGGCCACACCGAAGGCGGTGATCCACCAGCCCTGCCGACGGCGGGCGCGCATGTGGGCGCCCCAGGCAAGCGCCGGTACGCCGAGCAGCGCGATGATCGGGCGCGGCAAGGCCCCCGCCACTCGCCACACCCAGTGGGCCGCGTCATAGACCGACTCGACGGCGCCCGGACTGCCATAGCGGCGCAGCAACTCGGCATACGCCAGGCTGAAGGCCAAGACGACCGAGCCGACCAGGACGAGCGCGAGCCCACGCCGGCCGAGCCCGTGGAGACCCGCTCCGAGTCGATAGACGAGGAGGAAGGCGATGATGAGCGCGAGGCCGAGCGTCGCGTAGCGGAAGCGCTCCGCCGAGATCACGGGCGCGAAGCCCAAAGCCGCAAAGGCGCCGATGCAGGAGATGCCCATCGCGATCACGACCTCGCGCGCAGCGTCTAAGAACCGCACGGCAGGCACGGTGACCATCACCGCCAGGACCGCCGAGATCACCACCGTCATCACCGACGCGCCGGTGCGCAGCCACCCCAGGTCTGTCCAGACGACCGCCAAGCCCAGCGCGAGGGCGAGGCCCCCGAAGACCACCGGACGGCCGCCGGTGCGGAAGGACAACGCCCAGGTAAACGCCGTGCACACCAAGATGCCACCGCCGACCGCGAGCCGGTCCCTCGTCAGCCAGGCGATCGGCGAGTAGTCGAAGACCGCGGCCACGAGAGCCGCGACCCCGAGCGCGAGAGTCAGGCCCCAGAGCACCTCAAGGAGTCCGCGAGGAGCCACCCGTGGTTGGCGGGCTGGCGTCGGGGCCGCACGGCGGCCGGGCGTTCTCTCACGGACAGACATCGCGGGAGAGGCTACATTCGCCGGTTGCTCAGCGACGGATTGGTGGACCTGGCCTCCTCGAGGACGGCGCGGTCGAGCGTGGCAGCCAGCGTCGCGGACTCCTCATCGGCCTCCGCGAGCACGGCACCCCACGGATCCACGATCAGCGAGTGGCCGCTATAGCGCGGCCCCGACTGGCCGGCGGCAACGACGAAGCAGGTGTTCTCGATGGCGCGGGCGCGCACCAGCGTGCGCCAGTGGTCGACCTTGCGCGGCCCGGCCACCCACGCGGCGGGCGCCACGAGCACCTCGGCGCCCGCGTCAACCAAGGCCCGCGACATCTCCGGGAAGCGGAGGTCGTAGCAAGTCATCACGCCGATCCGGAAGCCGCCGACGGTCACGACCACGGGCACGATCGGGCCCGCCTGCAGGCGGTCGGACTCCCGATAGCCAAAGGAGTCGTAGAGGTGAATCTTTTGGTACGCCGCCTCCACGGCGCCGCGGACCACGAGCGTGTTGAAGGGCCGGGCGGGATCAGCGGAGGTCTCGAACATCCCGGCGACAATCGTGGTGCCACGATCGGCCGCGGTCTGCGCCACGCAGGTCCCGAAGTCCCCGTCGAGCGGTTCGGCATACGCGCTGATGTCCGAGCCGGGCTCGCCGAAGTCGCGGGCGAAGGCTTCGGGGAAGACGACCAGATCGGCGTCCCGCGGAGTCAGGTGGGCAAGGGCCTCCCGATTGGCCTGCGGATCCAGCGACGCGGCCGCCTGCACGACCGCGACGCGCAACTGCGAAGTCATTCACCTACTGTCCCACGCCTGCGGGAGACTGGCCGCATGAGCACTGGCAGCGACTCTGGCGGCGCCTGGGGAGCGGTCATCCTCGCCGGCGG
>JBAQXA010000319.1:0-8079 GCA_049299195.1 Nocardioides sp. | reverse complement strand
GGAGGGACTCCGCCAGATACCGAGTTTGCCAGCCCACCAACTCCTCGGGAAGAAGCTGTGGCGCCGAGCTTGTGGGGCCCGTTTGAGCCACCTGATGGCACCAAACCACCCCACTAGCGGCCAGGCGGCGTGCGGTTGGAGTGGGCGTCAGCGAAGCAGCGGCGGGTGCAGCGCTAGGGCCTGCCCTGCGCGGTAGAGGCGCGCAGGGCGCCCGCCATCCCTCGTCGTGACCCCGGCGGTCTCTTGCACGAACCCGTCGGTCTTGGTGACCTTGCGGTGGAAGTTGCGAGGGTCAAGCCGAGTCCCCCACACCACTTCATAGACGCGTCGCAGCTCGCTGATCGTGAACTCCGGCGGGCAGAACGCCGCGGCCAGCGGCGTGTACTCGAGTTTCGCGCGGGCCCGCTCGACGCCGTCGCGCAGGATGCGCTCGTGGTCGAAGGCGAGGCCGCCTTGGCTCAGGACCTCATCCACCGGCCGCCACTGCGCGTCAGCCGCGTCCGTCCCGGCGGTGGGGATCGGCAGGTCAGGGGCGAGGGCGAGGTAGGCCACCGTCACCGTGCGCATTCTCGGGTCGCGGTCCGGGACGCCGTACGTCGCGAGCTGCTCGAGGTGGACCTGGTCC
Source organism: Nocardioides sp. (assembly GCA_049299195.1). GTDB lineage: Bacteria > Actinomycetota > Actinomycetes > Propionibacteriales > Nocardioidaceae > Nocardioides. Next base: position 7,454 of record JBAQXA010000319.1, on the reverse strand, counting down.
GGCGACAGCGAGGTCTCCTCCTGCAACTCTCGCCCGGCTGCCGCATCCAGATCTTCGTCGGGTCGCAGGAACCCACCCGGGAGGGCCCACTCGCCGAGGAAGGGCTCCTCACCCCTGCGAATGGTGAGCACCTGGAACTTCTCTTCGCGCACGGTGAACACGACCAGGTCAACGGTGACGGCGAGAGGCGGGTGAGTCTTCGCGGCTGCAGGCACGCCCCCACCCTACCCACTTCTCGTCAACTTGACGATTAATGGATTCCGTCTTAATGTCGCACTGACAATAAGTTCCACTAGAGGAGAGATTCAGATGGCCGACATCGCCCGCTACCCCCTCGTCCGCCACTTGCGCGGAACAGGCACCACCCATGTCGAGCAGATCCGCAACGGCAAGACCGTCCGCGCCGGGGTCGGCGCCTCGTTCTGGTTCCGCCCATTGAGCGCGGTGCTCAATGAAGTCCCCGTCGACGACCGCGAGCTGCCGCTCATGTTCCACGCACGCACCAGTGACTTCCAGGACGTCACGGTGCAGGCCACCATCACCTTCCGAGTCACCAACCCGACGACCGCTGCGGGCCGCATCGACTTTTCGATCGACCCTGACACCGGGTTGTGGCGCAGCACCCCGCTCGACCAGGTCGCTGGGCTGCTGACGGAGTCGGCCCAGCAGTACGCCATCGACCTCTTGGCGACGGCCGACCTGACCACCGCGATGGCCGGCGGGGTCGGGCCCGTGCGCACGGTCATCGCCGACGGCCTGGCCGGCGATGCACGACTCGCGGAGACCGGAATCGCGGTCGTCGGCGTGCGCGTCGTCGCCGTGCGCCCCGAGCCGGAGGTGGAGAAGGCGCTGCGGACACCCACGCGAGAGCAGGTCCAGCAGGAGGCTGACAAGGCAACCTTCGAACGACGCGCGGTCGCCGTCGAGCGGGAGCGTGCCATCGGGGAGAACGAGCTGCAGACCCAGATCGAGCTGGCTCGACGCGAGGAGCAACTGGTCTCCCAGCATGGCGCCAACGCGCGCCGCGAGGCGGAGGAGAACGCCGCGGCCGGCGCCGTGGCCACCGAGGCCGAGGCGCGTCGTACGGTCACGCTGGCCCAGGCACGCGCCGAAGGCACGCGGTTGGCCGGCGAGGCGCAGGGTGACGCGGAGGCCGCGCGGGTCAGCGCCTACCGGGACGCCTCGGAGGCCGTCTTGTTGGCGCTGGCCGTGAAGGAGCTGGCCGCCAACCTGCCCCACATCGAGACTCTCGTGCTGAGCCCCGACCTCGTGACCAAGGCCCTGGCGCAGCTGGGCACCACGAAGGTGACGGCATGAGCCTGACGCCGCGCGTGGTCATCGTGACGCGTCGCACGGAGTACGACGAAACGTTGGCCACGCATGGCACCCGAGGCCAGGCGGCCTTCTTCCTGCACACCCGCGGTCGCGATATCTCCGAGCTTGAGGAGCGACACCGGCTGACCCATCGGGCGATCGAGACGGCGGTGGCGGCCATCCCTGTCGACTGGCGTCGCGGCACCGTCGAGCGCGCGGACGTGTCGCGGTTCCTGTTCTCACCCGATGACGTCGTCCTGGTCGTGGGTCAGGACGGGCTGGTGGCGAACGTCGCGAAGTACCTCGCCGGACAGCCCGTCCTAGGCATCAACCCGGAGCCGGGGAGGAACCCGGGGGTGCTGGTCACCCACGCCGCGAGCGACGTCGCCGAACTGTTGCGGGCAACCGACCACGTGGAGGAGCGCACCATGGTCGAGGCCCGGCTGGATGACGGACAGCGCCTCCTGGCGCTCAACGAGATCTTCGTCGGACACCCCAGCCACCAGACCGCGCGCTACGACCTCCACACCCCCGATGGAGGCAGGGAGTCGCAAGCCTCCTCGGGCGTGATCGTCGCGACCGGCACCGGCGCCACGGGCTGGTGCCGATCCGTGGCCGGCGAGCGGCATAGCGGGCTCGCGTTGCCGGCGCCGAGCGAACCTCGACTGGCGTGGTTCGTGCGGGAGGCGTGGCCGTCTCCAGCCACAGGAACGACCCTGACCGAGGGCGAGCTGATCGGAACCGAGCTCGCTTTGACGGTCAAGTCCGACCGGCTCGTCGCGTTTGGCGACGGGATCGAGGCCGACTCGCTGAGGCTGACGTGGGGGCAGACCGCCCGGATAGGGCAGGCGACGCAAGCGCTGCGTCTCGTCAGATGACGCGGGGCGCGGGCCGACGTACTCGCCCGAACTAGAGCGTGCGGCAGCGCCTGCCGCGACTCACGCGGGGGCGGCGATCTCCGGGTACATCACCGACGGGTCAGCGGCGAGTCCGGCCTTGACCTGACGCGTCAGATCGTCGACCAAGACCTCGGTGGCGTTCGCCTCGATGCCGTCCAACGCGAGGCGCGCGACCAAGTCGGGCGAGTTCTTCGGCGCTTCGACCATGGCCACCATGTCGGTGTCGGTGTAGGCGACGTGCAAACCGGTCACCCGGATGCCGCGGGGGTGGAGGGCCAGACGCAGCGCGTTGGTTTGTGACCACAGCGCCGCCTTCGTCGCGGCGTAGTTCTCCACCCCGGGGAAGGTGAACCACGAGAGCACCGAGTGCATCGTGAGGATGTGCCCGCCACCGTTGGCTTCGAGCACGGGGACGAAGGCACGCGTGGTGTTGAGCGGCCCGTAGAAGTTGGTCTCGAACTCGCGGCGGATGTCCTCGATGGGCGAGTCCAGGAACGACGATCCCAGCAGGATCCCCGCGTTGTTGACCAGAATCGTGGTGTCGGCGGCGGCGCTCGCGGCGGCATCGACCGATGCCAGGTCGGTGATCTCCAGGGCCAGCGGCACGGCGTCTGGATGGGTGACGGTGCGCGGGTCCCTGGCGGTCGCGTACACCTTGCTGGCGCCTCGCTCGTAGAGCGCCTGGACCACTGCCTTGCCGATCCCGCGACTCCCGCCCGTTACTAGTGCAACGGAGCCTTCGATGCTGGTCATGCGCCCTCCTCGTTGGAAACCGATCAGTTTCCGCCACTGTAGACCGATCGGTTTCTGCCCGGCAAGAGCTGGGTTACAGTGGCCACATGACCGGGAGTTCCGCGCCCAGCCAGGCTCCATCAAGGGACCGGCTACTCGAGGCCGCCCACGACTTGCTCTACCGGGACGGAGTCGGCGTCGGCGTAGAGGCTCTCTGCCGAGCTGCCAAGGTGTCCAAGCGGTCGATGTACCAGCTGTTCGACAGCAAAGAGGAGCTCATCGCGGCCAGCCTCGATCGAGCGGCTCCGAGCTACTTGAGCGCGCTCATGGGAGCCGACGATCAAGGCCCATCGCCGCGTGAGCGGATCCTCCACGTGTTCGAGTACCTCGAGCAGTCATCCTGCGTCGCCGACTTCCGCGGATGCCCCTTCGTGGCCACCGCAGTCGAGCTCAAGTCACCCAACCACCCAGCCAGCGAGGTGGCCCGACGCTCTGAAGGCGCGCTGACGGACTTCTTTGAGACTCAGGCTCGGCGCGGTGGAGCGCCAAACCCACGGCTTCTCGCCGAACAGCTCACCGTGGTGTTCGATGGCGCCAGCTCACACGCAGTCGTGCAAGCGCGGCCACTCAACGGCGTCGCCGTCGCAACCGCGACCGCACTGCTGGATCAAGCGGGCCTGTCTCAGGTCGGCCCGAACGCGACCGGAGCGGACGCGCCCTAGCCGGAACGGCCGTTCAGCCTGCACGAATGCGGAACAACCCACCGCAGTTGGCACCGCTCCACGCTCAGCCGACGCCGCGAGAACCCATTCGGTTCAGCATTCGTGCAAGGTTCAAGAGCGGCCGCCTGGGAAGGCTAGGGCCGATAGAGCTCGGAGAGTTGGAAGATCACGCCGTTGCGGAACCACGCCGCAGCGGGGATCGCCGACCGTCCCTGGCCGAGAGCCCGCGCGAAAGCGCCGCACCCCACGGCACGATCCTTCAGCGGCTCGGTGTAGCGCCCCACCTGGATGATCCCTGAGCAGATGACTCCCTGCCCCAGAGCGTGAGTCTGCGGCGGGCCGGATACTGCTTGGTAGTAGTCGTTCGAAAACGGAAACTCCAATTGGTGTTCCCGCGCGTAGGCTCGCCCCTCTGGGTTATTCAGATAGATGCGTAGTGGCTCGATGGTGACCTGCCTCGGTGAGTAATGGGTGACCAGTCCGATGAGCGGGTGCCTATCCGGGCAGCCGCGCTTGGGGCGCGGCACGCCGAGGTCCGGGTCACAGGGCAAGGTGCTCATGAAGTGGTTTCCCGCGGAGACCGAGGGTGCGCGGGTCGGTGCCGACGGAGCAGCAGCGGGCTGGATTGCCGGTGCCTCAGTGGGCGCAGGTGCGGCGCAGGCAACGAGGAGGGCGGTCAGGGCCACGCCCATCACCTGGGCAGGGCCCCGGAGGAGCGTCCGCGTCGAGGAGATGTTCACGTCCCTTCGACGTACTCCCCTTAACGAAAGTTGGCGACGACGCTGAGCACCTAAAGCCATGCGTGGCCGTCGGCGAGTTGATCGCACTTGTGCGGCCGCGGCGGAGCGATGGGGGACTTGCTGATGACGTCAGGTTCAATTCGCCGACTCGGTCTGCTCCGCGAGGCCGCGCGTGAGCGCCTGGATGATCTCCCTCCGGCGCGACTCCTGCGTTGCGTATGTCGCAGCCGGGATTACGAAGTTGCGGACGAACACCTCGATGTTGCCCGGCCACCTCCCGAGGAGTTCGGCGAGTCGCTCTGGCCCAATGAGGTCGGCGACATCCAAGCCCAGCAGTCGAGCCGCTGCCAGTGGGACGTCGGCCCCTTCGGCGATCAGGATGCCCTGACCTCGTGCGGACTCGTATAGGCGGTCTTGGACTGCCACCGATTCCTGGTACCAATGCACACACAATGCGAGGTCGTTGGCATCCTTCGGCTCACCCCATACCGATCGATCCAGCCAGGCAGCCAACTTCGCCGCGGTGTAGCCAGGCACCGTCGGGCATCGGATCGAAAGTGAGGGTTTGATCGGCAGCGGCCGCGCAGCATTGAAGATCTCCGTGAACCCCCATACCGAGATCGTGTCTTCTCGTGTTGGAGGAAGCACTTCGCCCTCCGGATCCTCCAACTCGCCAAACGGGAGAAGATCGACCACCAGCCCCGCGATCCGGAAGGTCACGCCGGTGTCCGACGCTGCTGGAAAAGCTTCCGCAAGTTGCTCGTAGAGATCCCATCCCGACAGGGCCAACGCGATGTCGACGTCACGTGTCGCCCGAGTCTCGAAGTCGTGCCCCAGCGCGGCATGCAGTGTGTCGCGGCACCACGCGCCCACCAACATGACCCGATCCGGGTCGAGCCCAGGAGCTTGGTTGAGCATCTGAGCGATAACGCGTTCGATCGGGTCGAAGAACCCCTCAGCGATCGAGCTCAGGTCGAGCAACGTCCCTCCTCCACTCCGGAGCCACGCTGCGAACACGCGGATCATCGCTGGCCATGAGATCGGCGTACACCAGCAAAGCAGGCGCGAGCTGCTTGCCAACTTGAAGACCGGCGGTGTCGTGCGACTCGCTGCTAGGCGTTGTCCAGAACTTGTGGCGGACAGTGATGTTCCCGCCTTCTTCCAAACGCCACCGGTTCTTCACCGGCATTGTCGGGTCAAGCTCCGGCACATAGATCGTCAGTGCTGCGGGTCGAAGCCTGTCGTCCGCTGCGAGCTCCCCGGAGATCGCAGCGCCAGCGGGGAAGACAGGGGCTTCCGCGATCACCTTTCTGAACTCCTCGACCGAGCCGCGATAGGTCGCCAACGTGAGCTTTGTTGCCAGGCCCTTCGGGAACGCAGCGACCCATAGGTCCACTAGCTCTGCGTCACTTCGATGCCCCCCTGGTCCAAATCCGGACTGCCGGAACATCCTGACGGCGTCATTCGCATGTCCGACGGAGACGCCGGCCGCCTCGGCGAGCTCGCGCTGAGATCTCCTCCACAACCTCGGCCACTGGAGCAACACGAAGGCAACCTGGGACCGCGCCCTGCTGAAGAGATTTCCGCCCTTCTCGCGCTCAAGCAGTGACGGATCGATGCCAGCGCGACGGCCCCGAACGTCGATGAGGACATCACCAAAGCGGATTGAGGCGTTGCCTGCCGCATCGATGAACTGGATCCCCGCTCGTCGGAAGCCGTCGGCAGAACGAGGTGACACCGCGGACGCTCCGACTAGTAGGGGGATCTCTCCGATCTCATGCATCCGAAACGCTGAGAGATTGGAGAGCGTCGGACGTGCTTTGAGTTGCATCGCAAACGCTTGGTGGAAGCCGCCTCGTGACAACACCAAGTCCAGGTCGTAGCCGGCATCGTGCTTGCGTGGCTGGTGGGCGTCAACGCGTAGTCCGTACTCCTCAAATCGAGGCATGAGTTGGGCCAGGAGGTCAATCACGAAGCGCTCCGTTCGGTTCTTGCTAATGTTCAGATTACTCGAACAGGTTTCAATATTGAACAGATTCAAACGTTTGGTTCTCAACCCAGGTGACTGGATCGACACGGCCGCTCCCGGGAAGATCGCCTTCGCGACCTTCTACGCCGACTGGGCACACCCCGGCAGGTGTGGTTGTCGTCGACCCGGGAGAACGCCGACCTGGCGACCGCGGGAGTGATGTTCGGCGACATGCCGCTTCGATCGATCCGCCGCTCGCACATGGAGGCATGGGTGAAGAACATGACCTCACGGCTCTCGCCGACCACGATCGACACAAAGATTCACGATTCACGGCGCACGTCGCTCTTTGCGCCTCGACCGGCAAGAACTCGTCGGGGCCGTCAGCGGGATCACCGTTGTCATCCGGCCGCCCAAGTACGAGTCCGAGCGGACGATCTACCTGCCCGACGAAGGTCGTCACGATCCTGTTCGAGCACATCCGGGTGCACACGCCGGACGGCGGTCCATCACGCCGGCTCTTCGACGAAGACGGCAAGCCGTGGCACGACAACCTCGTCGACTACCGCTGGGATGCGACGTGGTCACCGTGCAGCGGGCCATAGGCCACGCGTCAGCGACGACCACGCTCAACACGTACGCACATCTGTGGCCGACGGCCGAGGACAAGAGCCGTGCAGCGGCCTCCAACATGGCGTCCACTGTTCTCGCAGTGACGGACCAAGGTCCCGCGACCATGGAGTCGTGACGACTGACCGATTCGCTGATGATCGGCGGATCTGACGAGGTGAGGCTCAACAAGCAGCGGTGCCACGCACTCGTCGACGAGCTCGCGTTCGTGGCTGACCGACTCGACGATGCTCCTGCGCTCGCGACTGCCCAAGCGATCCAGGACTACGTCGCGCTGAGACTTCGCCGCCCGACGTGGACCGGCCACATCACGTTCGACGGGAACTGACCATGGAGCCAAGTCCGCGCCCGATAAGCGCCGCCGAGGTTCCGAATCTGATCCTCGCCGCCATCCTTCGCTCGTTGTGGAGTGGCCCGAGATCGAGGCGGAGAACGCGGACCCCGAAGG
>JBAQXA010000318.1:0-3940 GCA_049299195.1 Nocardioides sp. | reverse complement strand
ACGCCACCCTGATCGGCCGCGGCCGGGGCCTGACTCCCTCAGGCGATGACTCCCTGTGTGGCGCTCTGCTGATGCTGCGCGCGCTGGAGGCGACGCCGGAGCACACCGCACTGTGGGCCGCCGTCGAGCCCCGCCTCGGCACGACGACCAGTCTCTCGGCGAGCCTGTTGACCGGCGCGGCCGACGGCTACGCCGTACCCGCCGTGTCACGGCTCGTCGAAGCGCTCGCTGCCGATGATGCACCCGCCACGATCCGCCACCTGCCAGCGGTGCTCGCGCTCGGCAACAGCTCGGGCCTCGACCTGGTCCGCGGGGCCCTCGCGGCGGGATTGCAGACCGTGGCCGGCGACCCGCAGGGTGGTTGACTGCCCCCATGACGCTGCTGCCGGACTGGAGGCGACATCTCGCCCGCGAACTCTCCGCGTATGCCGCTCGGCTGGCCGACGCGGTCGCAACCGGACGCCTCGATGCCGCCGTCGCCGCTTGCCCGGGCTGGACCGTGCGCGACCTCACCACTCACCTCATCGGCCTGCACCGGTGGGTGGCTGGCGCGGTCACCGACCAAACTGGCCGCCGGGACAGTGACCCGACGCCTGCCGACGACCAACTCCTGGCGCTCTTCGACGAGACCGCCGCGTCGGTCCTGCATGTCCTGGACCGCCCCGCGACGGATCCGGCCTGGAGCTTCGCCGACGACCGCACGGTGGGCTTTTGGCAGCGCCGCCAGCCGCACGAGCACGCGATCCACCGCTGGGACCTGGAGGTCGCTCTCGGCCGGTCGCCGGAGCTCGACGAGGAGCTCGCGCAGGACGGCGTGGACGAGGTGGTGCGGATGTTTTGGCCGCGACAGATTGCTCTCGGCCGGACGCAGGCGCCGACCGACAGCCTGACGCTGCGCATCCCCGGCACCGCCCGCTCGTGGGTGTTGGGGGACCCGAACGACCCGGCGCCCACCCCGTGCGCCGAAGTCTCCGGCACCGGCGCGGCCCTGGTGTTGCTGTTGTGGGGTCGGCTCGCCCCAGGGCATTCCACCTCAAGCGGCACCCTCGCCGCGGGGCAGCTCTCCTGGTCGGGAGACGAGGAGCGCGGCCGCGCGCTGCTCGATCTCGCGATCACGCCCTAGTCGGCGAACCCGCCACCCGTCGCGGCCAGATCGCGCAGCCGTTGGGTCGGCCGGAAGCGCTCGCCATAGCGATCGGCAAGCTCGTCGGCGCGGGAGATGAAGGCCGCCAGACCCGTCGCCCCTTCGCCGCGCGCCGCGCGCGCCGATCCCGCCAAACCCGGGTCGGGCACACCGACATACCCGCTCATGAACTGGGCAGCGCCGCCGGTCATCGGGGGGAAGCCGATGCCCAGGATCGAGCCGATATTGGCCGCCGCAGGCGATGTCAGCACCCCCTCGTCGAAGCAGCGTGCGGTCTCCAGCGCCTCGATGAACAGCAGCCGGTCTTGGAGATCGCGCAGCGGGAGCGGCTCGGCGGCCGGCGTGAAGAGGTCGGCCAATCCGGTCCACAGCCCCTGCCGCCGCCCGTCGGCGTAGTCGTAGAAGCCGGCCCGCCCTGCTCGGCCCGGTCGACCCGCCGCAAGCATCGCCTCGACCACCGTTTCGCCCGGGTGGGCGATCCATTCGACCCCGGCGCGTTCGGCCGCGGCCTGGGTTGCGCGCCGGATCTTCGCCAGCAGCTCCAGGTTGAGCTCGTCGCACAGTTGCAACGGTCCGACGGGGTAGCCCGCCTGCGTCCCGGCCCGCTCCAGGGAGGCCGGAGCGACGCCCTCGGCCACCATCGCCAGCGCTTCGTTGACCCGCACGCCGATCACCCGGGAGGTATAGAAGCCTCGCGAGTCGTTGACGACGATCGGTGTCTTCTTGATCTGCTGCACGACGTCATAGGCGCGGGCGAGTGCGGCCTCGGAGGTCTGCGCGCCGACGATGATCTCGACGAGCGGCATCTTGTCCACGGGACTGAAGAAGTGCAGGCCGACGAAGTCCTCGGGCCGCTCGACACCGGTGGCGAGCTCGCCGATCGGCAGCGTCGAGGTGTTGCTGCACAGCAGCGCGTCCGGCGCGACATAGGGAGCGATCTCGGCGAAGACGCTCTTCTTGAGGGCCGGGTCCTCAAAGACGGCCTCGATGACCAGGTCACACCCGGCCAGGTCGGCCGGGTCGTCGGTCGGGTGGATCCGGGCCAGATGCTCGGCCTTGGCCTCTTCGGTCGAGCGACCGCGGGCGATGGCCTTGTCGAGCACGGTCGCCGAGTAGCCCCGCCCCTTCTCCGCCGCCGCCAGCGTCACGTCCTTGAGCACGACCTGCATCCCCGCGCGAGCGCAGGCGTAGGCGATGCCGGCGCCCATCATGCCGGCGCCGAGGACACCCACCTTCTCCGCACGGTATGCCGCGTGGCCGGCCGGGCGGAGCGCCCCGGACCGAATCGCCTGCAGGTCGAAGAAGAACGCCTGGATCATGTTCTTCGCGCCCTGGCTCGTGATCAGCGAGGTGAGGTAGCGCGACTCGATGCGCGACGCCGTCTCGAAGTCCGCCCCAGCTCCCTCGACCGCCGCCGCCAAGATCGCGCGGGTGGCGGGATAGAGCGCGCCCTTGGACTGCTTGCGCAAAAGTGCAGGGAAGGCCGGCAAGAAGGCGGCCAGCCCCTTCGACGACGGCAGCCCGCCCGGCATTCGATAGTCGGGCCGATCCCACGGGCTGAGCGCGGCGGCCGGGTTGTCCTGCTGGCCGCGGATCCACGCCTTGGCCGCCGGAATCAACTCCTCCCGCGTCGCCACCAGCTCCTCGACCAGCCCGGCGCTCAGCGCCGCGGCCGGCCGGAACCGCTTGCCGGGCAGCAGCACCTCCATCAGGGCCGTCGACAACCCGAGCATGCGGGTCACGCGGGTGACCCCACCGCCGCCCGGCAGCAACCCGAGGGTGGACTCGGGCAGGCCGACCTCGACCGAGGGGTCGTCGACGAGGATCCGGCGCTGGGCGGCCAGGCAGATCTCGAAGCCGCCGCCGAGGGCCGCCCCGTTGATCGCCGCCACGACGGGGCGTGGGAAGAGCTCGAGTCGCCGCAGCGTGGCCTTGATCTCCTCGGTTGCGGCGAAGACCTCGGCCGCCTGATCGGGGCCGGCGGCCATCATCTCGGTGAGGTTGCCGCCGGCGAAGAAGGTCTTCTTGGCGCTCACCAGCACCACCCCGGTGACCTCGGCCTCCTCTGCTGCCAGGCGCTCGACCGCAGCCGCCATCGAGCGCTGATACAGCTCATTCATGGTGTTGGCCGACGACGTCGGGTCGTCCAGGGTCAAGGTGACGATGCCGTCATCGTCGCGCTCATAGCGGACCGCACTCACCGCGCTCATGCCTCCACCCGCTCGATGATCGTTGCGATCCCCATCCCGCCGCCGATGCACAGCGAGGCCAGCCCGCGGCGCAGGTCGCGGCGCTCCAGTTCGTCGAGCAGCGTCCCCAGGATCATCGCCCCCGTCGCCCCCAGCGGATGGCCCATCGCGATCGCACCGCCGTTGACGTTGACGATCTCCTCCGCGATGCCCAGATCGCGCATGAACCGCAGCGGCACCGCCGCAAAGGCCTCATTGATCTCAAACAGGTCGATGTCGCCGACCTCCAGTCCCGCCTTCGCCAGCGCCTTGCGGGCGGCCGTGGCAGGCCCGGTGAGCATGATGGTCGGCTCGGCTCCGGAGACCGCGACCGAGACGACCCGCGCGCGCGGCACCAAGCCGAGTTCGGCACCGATGGCCGCCGAGCCGATCAGCACCAGCGCCGCCCCGTCGACGATGCCGGAGGAGTTGCCGGCGTGGTGGCGGTGCTCGATCCGCTCGAGCCAGTGGTACTTCTCCAGCGCCACCGCGTCGAAGCCGGCCTGGTCGCCGAGGTCGGCGAAGCTGGGCCGGAGCCCCGCGAGGCTCTCCGCCGTCGTCGCCGGGC
>JBAQXA010000317.1:0-6007 GCA_049299195.1 Nocardioides sp. | reverse complement strand
GATCGAAGGGCTTCATCGAGCCGAAACGGTATCGCCTTCTGCTGCGCCGAGTTCGCCCGACTGCAACGGCGCCGGGATGTGGTGGGTGGCGATCCGCTTGCGGAAGACCCAGTAGGTCCACGACTGGTAGGCCAGCACCACCGGGGTGAAGATGCACGCGACGATCGTCATCACCTTGAGGGTGTATGCCGTCGCCGACGCGTTGGTGGTCGTCAGCGAGAACGCCGCATCCGTGGTGGAGGGCATCACGTTGGGGAAGAGCACCCAGAACAGCCCGGCCACCGCGAGCGCGATGGTGACGAACGTGCCGATGAATGCCCAGCCCTCACGGCCGCTGTGAGCCATGAAGATCCCCGCCAGCAAAGCCACGGCAGCGAGCGCGAACAGCACGATCGCCATCGGCTCCCAGCCGCTCTTGGCCAGCGTCCACACCAAGAACAGCACGGCGAGAACAGCAGTCACCAGACCCAGCTTGACGGCCAGCGCCCGCGCCCGGTGGCGGATGTCGCCATCGGTCTTGAGGGCGATGAACATCGCGCCATGGGTGAGGAAGAGCGTCAGCGTGACCAGTCCGCCGAGCAACCCAAACGGGTTGAGCAGGGTGAAGAGGTTGCCGGTGAACTCCTTGTTCTCATCGATCGGCACACCGGCGACGATGTTGGCGAACGCGACGCCCCACAGCAGTGCGGGGAGGAACGAGCCGAAGATCGCAGCGGCGTCCCAGCGCGAGCGCCAGGTGTCGTCGTCACGCTTGCCGCGGTAGTCGAAGGCGAGGTTGCGCACGATCAGCGCGACCAGGATCAGCAGCAGCGGCAAGTAGAAGCCGCTGAAGAGCGTGGCGTACCACTCCGGGAACGCCGCGAACGTCGCGCCGCCTGCCACGAGCACCCACACCTCGTTGCCGTCCCACACGGGGCCGATCGAGTTGTACATGACGCGCCGCTCCTGCTCGCTCTTGCCCAAGATCGGCAGGAGCATGCCTACCCCGAAGTCGAAGCCTTCCAAGGTGAAGTAGCCGATCCACAACACCGCGATCAGGATGAACCACACGGTGGTGAGTTCCATTGTTTTGTCCTTTCAGATCTCGTGTAGATCGATGGTCGTCAGTACGCGAAGGCCATCGGGGCGTCGTCATCCGAAGAGCCGCCCACCGGAACGCTCGGGGGCTCTTCGAACGGCTCGGCGCCGCGCTTGATGTATTTGATGAGCAGCCCAACCTCGACCACGGCAAGCACCGCGTAGAGGAGGGTCAACACGACGAGCGAGATGAGGGCCTCGGCCACGCTCACGCCCGGCGAGACGCCGCTCGCGGTCGTCATAAGGCCGAAGACCGCCCACGGCTGCCGGCCCATCTCGGTGAACATCCAGCCCCACGAGTTGGCGAGCACCGTGGCGAGCGGAAGCGAGATGCCGAGCATCCCGACCCACTTCGCGCTGGGCACCCGTCCGCCGCGGGTCATCCACAAGATGAGTGCCGCACCAAACGCCGCAAAGAACCCGAGCCCCATCATGAAGCGGAACGACCAGTAGGTCACCGGGATCACGGGGGTGTAGTCGCCGGCGCTGTAGTAGGCCGCGCCCGGATCCTCGCCGTACTTCGCCTGGTAGGCCTCGCGGAGTTCGTTGATGCCCTTGACCTCGCCGCTAGTGGTGCCGGTGGCCAGGAAGGAGAGCACGCAGGGGACCTTGATCGAGAACTTCTCGGACTTGCCGTCGGGGGTGCCGACGGTGAAGAGCGAGAACGCCGCGCAGGAGTCCTCGGTTTGGTAGAGGGCCTCGGCCGCCGCCATCTTCATGGGCTGCACGTCGGTCATGATCTTGCCCTGCACGTCGCCGGTGATGGCGACGCCCAAACCGGCCACGAACGTGACGGCCGCACCGATGCGGATCGCCTTGCGGTAGAGCGGCCGGTCGTGGGCGTAGCGCTCACGCATGTAGAGGTAGGCCGCGATGCCCAGCACGAACGTGCCCGCGGTCATGTAGGCCGACAGCACGACGTGGGGGAAGGTGACCAGTTGCACCTTGTTGAACATGACGGCCCAGAAGTCGGTGAGTTCGGCGCGACCCGAGTCGGGGTTGAAGGTGTAGCCAACCGGGTTCTGCATCCACGAGTTGGCGGCCAAGATGAACCAGGCCGATGCCAGCGTGCCGAGGTGGGTCAGCCACATCGTTGCGGCGTGCAGCGGCCGGGGCAGCTTGTCCCAGCCGAAGATCCACAGACCCAGGAACGTCGACTCGAGGAAGAAGGCGAGCAGACCCTCAACCGCCAGGGGCGCACCGAAGATGTCGCCCACGAAGCGGGAGTAGTCCGACCAGTTCATGCCGAACTGGAACTCTTGGACAATGCCGGTGACCACGCCGATCGCGAAGTTGATCAGGAACAGTCGGCCGAAGAACTTGGTCAACCGCAGGTATTCCGGCTTGTTGGTCCGCACCCATGCGGTTTCGAACCCCGCGATGATCGCGGTGAGTCCGATCGTGATGGGCACGAACAAGAAGTGATAAACGGTGATGATCCCGAACTGCCATCGGGCAATGTCGAGGACGTCCATCCCTTGGGTCCTTCCACACTTGGCGCCAAGGCCTGGCCGGTCGCCGACGCGGTCAACCCGGGCGCGAACATGCGAGCCCAAACGGCCCGCCAAGATCACCGTAGGTCAGATCTGAACGAGCGGTCAGGGCAACACGTCCGGGGTTCTTAGGACCTAGGTCACAGCGCGCGTGACGCTGGACACATCTTGGTTGCGGGCGTGGCCTCAGCGAACGCGGATGGTCACCTTGCGGGCCGAGACATTGGCCGAGCCGAGGTATTTGACGACGAGCTTGAGTTTGCCGCCGGGCACCTTGGCCAGCCGGATCTTGACCTTGCCGCCCGACAGCGTGCCCTTGCCGACGACCTTGCCCTTGCGCAGCAGGGTGACCTTGCCGGTGACCACACCCCCCGTGGCCGTCGCGGTGACAAGGACCACGGGCCGTGCACCACTCTTTTTGAGCTTGGCGCCGATGGCCGGCACCGCGCGCAGGACGGTAGCGCTGGCCGTAGTGGTGGCGGCAGCAAACGAGCCCGTCGGAAGGTAGCTGACCCGCAGCGACGTCGTGCCGGCGGGCAGCGTGGTGGGCAAAGCCAGCACGCCGACACCGTTGGTCAACGAGACCGTGCCGAGGTTGGCGCCCGCCGCGGTTGACACCTGCACCTGCCCGGTGGGGACCGGGCCAGCGCTCCCAGCGCGCGCCACCGAGACGGTCAGCGAGGAGCGGGTGCCGTAGGCGGGGCTGCGCGGGCTCTGCACCACCGTCTGGGTGACGCTGACCTCGCAGACCGAGACGACGACATTGTCGACGTACCACCCGTCGATGCCGCGACACCCGTCGCGACCGAAGTCGAAGGCGATCTGGAAGGGCTGGGTGGGATCGATCTGGAGGCTGCCGAGGTCGATCATGCTGGTGCCCCAACTGCCCACCGAGGTGCCGCCGTTGGTGCCGGTGAAGGCGGGCTGCCCGGCCAGCGGGTTGGTGCTGGTGGCGCTGCTGGTCAGCGTGCGCCGCATCGGGTTGAGCAGGTAGGACGTTGCCGGGGCGGTCTTCCAGGGGTCATCGGTGGCCTGACGGTATTTCACGTTGCCGCCGTCCATACCCTGCTCGGTGGCGACGTAGTGGTCGAACCGGAGCCTGGGGGCGATGCCGCCCGCCGGGAGGGTGATGGGTGTGGAGATCAGCAGGTTGTGGCTTGTCACGTCGTTGGCGCCGCCGCCGCACGTGCCGTTGTTGGTGCCGCGAGCGTAGGCCGCGGGGCCGTGGTTGGTGGGCCCGGTGCCCACGCGTGCCCAAGCAAAGGTGGCGCCGCCGGGGGCGGTCACCTCGCTCTCGTTGACGAACCCGCCGAGCCCGGTCGCGGTGAATGTCTCGGAGAAGACCGCGTGCGACTCATAGCCCGCGCCGCAGGTGCCGAGGTCGCCGGGGGAGAGGACCGGACCGAAGCCGCACTGGAGGGGGGAGCGGCGCAACTCGACCGCTTCGATCATCGCTGCCACCGCGTCGCAGTCGGCGCTGGCGATGGTGCCGGCGGCGACTGGCGGGGCGTTGGGGACCGTGGACAGCTGAGGCACCTCTTGGCCGATCAGCGACGAGCATGCCGCCTCCAGCGCGTCCGCGTGCTCGCTGAAGCCGGTCATCGAGGAGGCATAGAGCCCCTGCGCACGGAAGTGGATCGCGGCGGCCTTGTCCAACCCGATGCCGGGGACGTTGATGCCGTGGTAGTTGCCTCCGTCGGCGAGTAGCGCATAGCCGTGCGCGGGGATCGCCGAGTTGTGGTGGACGCCGCCGTTGTCGGAGTTCTCGCAGTAGTACTGCGCGTCGGTGACGGCACCGGCGTTGCCGTGGCAGGTCGGGCGCCACAGATCGCGCGCGGCGCCGCCTGCGACGTCTTCGCCCAGCAACCATCGGTAGCTGTCGGCCCCCGGCGCCGGGTCGACGTGGGCCTGCACGGTCACCGGCTCCAGCGGCAGTGTGGCCCGCAAGAGCAAGCCCTGATCCTGCGGAATCAGCACGGTCGGGATGGTGATCGTCGCGGAACTCCCGGTGATCGGGGAGACGCTGTTGTTGGAGTTGATGACGACGACGGCCGTGGCCCCCGCAGCCTCGGCATTGGTGGTCTTGGTGACAAAACTGCAGTTGCCGCGGTTGACCAGGGCGATGGCTCCCGCGAGCTGTCCGGCGTTGGTCAGCGGCGAGCACGCGTCGTACGGCGTGGCGAAGGGTTCGCCCGCGTCCTCGTCGAGGTCTTCGGCGGCCACGAGCGTCCCGGTCACGCCGGTGGTGGTCAGCTGCGGCCCGAAGGAGGCCAGCGTCGCGACGCAGTCGCGCGCAATGGACGAGGGTCCGGTGATGGTGAGCACCGGCACGGTGGGGGAGTGCGTGGAGCACTGGTCGGTTCGGGGGGTGAGGAGATCACCCTCCTCGGCGTCCTCGCGTGCGTTGATGAGGTCGATCGTCTCGCCCCAGATATCCGAGATCGCCTCGTTGAGCGAACCCGGCTGCCACTGATAGGTGAGCGGGACCATCGCGTCGGTGTAGGCGTGCGCCCATTCGTGGGCGATCACGTCGTCGGCGGCCACGCCCGTGCAGTAGCGCAGCTCGTCGACGTCCTTGTCCCAGGCCGCGTTGGGGCAGATGAAGCCACCGCCGCCCGCGTCGTGGCGGGCCGTCATCCGTGCGCCGGAGCCATCGAACGAGTCGCGAGCGAAGGAGTTCTGGAAGAACCAGTAGGCATCGGCGGTGCTGGCCAGGACGCTCTGCTGTTCGGTCTCCAGCGTGCCCGGAAGCGGATCGCCCTCGTTCCAGACCTGTGAGGTGCCTTCGAAGAGGCGCCGATCAAGGGCAGCCAGCTCCTCGGAGTAGCGGTTGATGACCTTGCCGGTCGCCGCGTCGATGAAGACCTGCTCGCGGACTCCTGCGCGGTTGGCGACGGTGATCTGCCAGGTGAGCACGGGGGTGGCGTCGGCGCCGCGGACGGCACCTTCGGGATAGAGGACCAGTTCGCGGGCGCGGGCGACCAGGCGATGGGTCGCGCCGGTGCCCGTGCTGGTCGTGCCGGCGGCGCGAAGCGGCGGATCGGCGAGCACTTCTGCCACCGCCCGTTCCGCGGCAGCGCTCGCCGCCACTGTCGGATCGGTGGTGGGCGCGCTTTGAGCCAGGCCGGGGAGCAGGAACCCATTGACAAAGCTCAGCTCGCCGCCGGCCGTGACGGTGAACCGCACGCCGGAGCCCCAGACGGGCACGCCGGCGAAGCGTTGGGTGAACCGCAAGCTGGTGAGGTCACCCACGCGATCCGCACCCGCAGGACGCAGTTCGTCGGGGTCGACGCCCACGAGCGCGGCGTAGTCGGGGAGGTAGGCCGCGACCTTGCGCGCCGCTCCACCGCTCGCCCACGGCGCCAGGTCGCCGTCGTGCGTAGCGCCGAGCGCACTCACCCGATCGGTGGCCGGGCTCACCGAGACCGAGACTGCAC
>JBAQXA010000316.1:0-2241 GCA_049299195.1 Nocardioides sp. | reverse complement strand
TTCTTCACCGGCCCGCCGCTCCTCGGGGTGCTGGCCGACCGGGTCGGGGTGTTGCCGGCTCAGCTCGCCTTGGTGCCGCTTCTCATCCTCAGCTACCTGCTGGCACCCGTCTTGGCGAAGGGCGACTGAGGGCTAGCTGTCCCGGTCGCCGCCGGGCACCCACAAGACATCGCCGGCCCCGGGGGAGCCGTCGGCCAAGGGGAGCTGATTGGCATAGCGGGCGAGGATGAACAGCAGGTCAGAGAGCCGGTTGAGATAGGTGAGGCTGAGCGGGTTCATCGCCTCCGCAAACTCGGCGTGGGCTGCCCAGCCCGCTCGCTCGGCGCGACGGCACACGGTGCGCGCGACGTGGAGGTGAGCCGCGGCGAGGCTGCCGCCGTTGAGGATGAAGGAGCGCAGCGCCGGCAACTCGGCGTTGTAGTGATCGCACCACCCCTCCAGGCGATCGATGTAGTCCTGGGTGATGCGCAGGGGCGGATAGGCGGGGTCGGGCACGACCGGCGTGCAGAGGTCGGCACCCACGTCGAACAGATCGTTTTGCACCCGCACCAACACCGAGACGACCTCTTCGGGGAGCCCGCCGGTCGCCAGCACGACCCCGAGCTGGGCGTTGGTCTCATCGACATCGGCATAGGCCTGGAGCCGCGCGTCGGTCTTGTCCGTTTCGCTCATGTCGCCGAGACGGGTGCGCCCGGCGTCGCCGGTGCGGGTATAGATCCGGGTGAGGTTGACCATGCAGGCACCTTAGTCGGCGGTCACCAGAGCCGTGGAAAGCTCGGCAAACGTAAAGTTTTCCTGCAATTTGCCAAGAAATGACTTGCGCTGACTCGGCCATGGGCTAGACATGGACGCATTGGCCCGCTGGGGAGCGGGTTCGGAAGTTGCAGCGTCGGGGGACGCGTGGTTCCGGCTTCGGCCGGGGAACGGACTGAGCTGTGGAGATGTGGGCTAAGGCAGGCGAGTTGCACCTGAGCGGTCAGGTGGATGGACGGCATACCCCGGGCATTCGCGAAGCGCTGTATCGCCTCCTCGAGGGCGATGCCCCCGTGGTCGTTGATCTCAGTGCGGTCAGCAGCATCGATCTGCCGGCGTTGCGGCTGCTTGCAGCGGCCTCGCGTCAATCCGGTCGGGCTGGTCAGCGCCTGACGCTGCGCGGCTGCAGCCCCTCGGTGAGACGGCTCCTCCGCCTGTCTCGCATGGCGCACTGCGTGGCGCTGGAGCGGGCGGCCGCGCCGGTCTGAGGTCGGCCACGCGGGCGGGGCCTGAGTGGGGGATCCCACACGGCAATCCATACCGCGAGGCGCTCGGGCGCGCCTACTCTCATGGGCATGAGTGCAGGCGGCATCGATCAAGGCGGTTCTCTGCCGGCGCAAGACGGTCCCCAAGACGGGCCCCAAGACCGGCCCAAGGATCGACCCGGTGATCGGCCCAAGGACCGACCCTGGGTGATGCGGACGTATGCCGGCCACTCCACCGCCGCGGCCTCCAACGCGCTCTATCGGGCCAACCTGAGCAAGGGACAGACCGGGCTCTCGGTGGCCTTCGACCTGCCGACTCAGACCGGCTACGACCCGGACTCGGTGTTGGCGCGTGGTGAGGTCGGCAAGGTCGGCGTGCCCGTCACCCACCTCGGCGACATGCGGCGCCTCTTCGATGGCATCCCGTTGACCGAGATGAACACCTCGATGACGATCAACGCCACCGCGATGTGGCTGCTCGCGCTCTATCAGGTCGCTGCTGAGGAGCAGCACGGTCTGGGCGTCGACGCGAGCGAGAGTGCCCGGGCCGAGGTCGTCGCGCGGCTCGCCGGCACCACGCAAAACGACATCATCAAGGAGTACCTCTCCCGCGGCACCTACGTGTTCCCGCCGGAGCACTCGCTGCGGCTCACGACGGACCTGATCGCCTACACGGTCACCGCGCTGCCGCAGTGGAACCCGATCAACATCTGCTCCTATCACCTGCAAGAGGCGGGCGCGACGCCCACCCAGGAGCTCGCCTACGCGTTGTGCACGGCGATCGCGGTCCTCGACGCCGTGCGCGCCTCCGGCCAGGTCCCCGAGGATCGCTTCGAGACGGTCGTGGGGCGGATCTCCTTCTTCGTGAACGCGGGGGTGCGCTTCGTGGAGGAGGCGGCCAAGATGCGCGCGTTCACGGCCCTCTGGGAGGAGATCACCCGCGAGCGTTACGGCGTCCAGGACGCCAAGATGCGCCGCTTCCGCTACGGCGTCCAGGTCAACT
>JBAQXA010000315.1:0-1567 GCA_049299195.1 Nocardioides sp. | reverse complement strand
CAGAAGGAAGGCCCGCCGCGCCGACCCGGGGAGCACAGGCGCCGAAACGATCGCATCCTTGGCCGTCGCAGGGTCCGCACTGGGGTCCCCGCCGGGGGACGCACTGGGGGACACACGGGAGGCCGCTGCCGGTCGGCGCAACGCTTCGAAGAGCAGGTGGGAGGTCAACAACCAGGTCACGAGCCCGGCGAGCACAGGCAGCATGGTGCTCAGCGAGCTGCCCTGCCGACTGGTGAGCACGGCAAGGGCACCGATGCCGGCCAGCGCGAGGTAGATCACGATTGGCCAGTTGGCCGATCGGCGGGCCAGCAGCCCGGCCACCAGGAAGGCCACCAGCAGCGCCGCCGAGACGACTCCCACCAGCACCGGTTTGTCCCAGCGGCCCAACAACGAGATGCCGCCCTCGATGAGCGAGCCGGGCGCGGCATCGATGAACCACTCGGTCACCGCCACGATGGGCCCTTGTCGCACGGCGGCCGCGGCGGCGAGCGCATGCGCGACCGCAACCCCCGCCAGCCCGACCAGCACACCGCTGGAGGCCCAGATCCCCCGATTCGCCCGCATGCACCGATTGTCGCTCAGGCATGATCACCCTGTGAACAACCCGGCGCGGATTGACTCCCTGGTCCCCCCGATGGCCCCCCGAATCGGCATCGGCACCGATGTGCACCGCCTCAGCCCCGGGCTGGCGATGCACCTGGCCGGGTTGAGCTGGCCCGATGAGCCGGCCGGCCTGGTGGGTCACTCCGACGGCGACGCGGCCGCCCACGCACTGGTGGACGCACTCTTGTCCGCCGCCGGACTCGGCGACATC
Organism: Nocardioides sp.; assembly: GCA_049299195.1. Taxonomy (GTDB): domain Bacteria; phylum Actinomycetota; class Actinomycetes; order Propionibacteriales; family Nocardioidaceae; genus Nocardioides. The sequence continues at coordinate 753 of JBAQXA010000315.1, read as the reverse complement.
GGCTCCCGCTTCGGCACCGCCGACCCGCAGTGGGCCGGCGCGAGTGGGGTGACCTTCCTGGCCGAGACCGTCCGCGTGCTCGCCACTGAGGGCTTCGTCGTCGGCAATGCCGCGGTGCAGGTGATCGGCAACGTCCCCCGCCTGGGTCCGCGCCGCGATGAGGCTGCGGCCGCGCTGTCGGCCGCGGTGGGTGCTCCCGTTTCGGTCTCCGCCACGACCACGGACGGCTTGGGTCTCACCGGACGCGGTGAAGGCGTCGCCGCCATCGCGACCGCGCTGGTCTGGTCGACCGCCGGATCGGCCTGATGCCTTCGCTCGAGCGGCGAGCCCAGGGCCGAGACGCTGCGGTCGTGATCCTGGCCGCGGGCTCCGGCACTCGCAGCGGCGCGACCGGCAACAAGGTGCTGCTCGAACTCGATGGAGTTCCGCTGCTCTGCCACTCCGTCCTCGCCGCGGCCTCCCTCGCCGAAGTGGGGCCGATCGTGCTGACCGTTAGAGAGGAGGACCGGGCGGCGGTCGCCGACGCCTTGGCGCGTCATACACAGGTGGGCGAGAGGGTCGCCATCGTGACCGGCGGCCAGACCCGCCACGGGTCGGAGTGGGCCGCGCTCCAGTGGTTAGCGCCCCTGATCGATGCGGGTGACGTCGCCGTGGTGGCCCTCCATGACGCGGCTCGACCACTCGCTCCGCCCGCGCTGTATGCCGACATCCTGGCCGCCGCGCGCACCCACGGCGGCGCGCTGCCCGTTGTCC
>JBAQXA010000314.1:0-2564 GCA_049299195.1 Nocardioides sp. | reverse complement strand
TCGCCACCGTTAACCCCGCCTCCGGTGCGGTGCTGACGCAGGTCGCCGAGTGCGGCCCCGAAGACGTCGACCGCGCGGTGGCCGCTGCCCGCACCGCCTTCGACTCGGGCGTGTGGTCGCGCTGTGCACCGACCGCCCGCAAGGCCGTCCTGAAGCGGCTGGCCGCGCTGATCTCCGACAACGCCGTCGAACTGGCGTTGCTCGACTCCCTCGACGGTGGCAAGCGGATCGTGGACACCTCCTCCATCGACGTGCCCGGCAGCGCCGCGATCTTGGAGTGGTACGCCGAGGCCGTCGACAAGGTCTATGGCGAAGTGGCCCCGACCGGGCCGGGCGACCTGGCGATCGTGACCCGCGAACCGCTGGGCGTCGTGGCCGCCGTCGTCCCGTGGAACTACCCGTTGGAAATGGCGATCTGGAAGGTCGCCCCCGCGCTCGCGGCCGGCAACAGTGTCGTGCTCAAGCCGGCCGAGCAGTCTCCGCTCTCGGCGCTGCGCCTCGGCGAGTTGGCCGCCGAGGCCGGCCTGCCCGACGGCGTACTCAACGTGGTTCCTGGCGCTGGCCCCGTCGTGGGGCGGGCGCTGGGTGAGCACCCCGGCGTCGATGTCGTTGCCTTCACCGGCTCCACCGAAGTCGGCAAGCTCTTCTTGGGGTATGCCGCCCGCTCGCGGATGAAGCAGGTCTGGCTGGAGTGCGGTGGCAAGTCCGCCAACGTGGTCTTTGCCGACGCGGCCGACCTCGACGCGGTCGCCGACGGCGTCTGCTTCGGCATCTTCGCCAACTCCGGGCAGGTCTGCTCGGCCAACTCCCGGCTGCTGGTGGAGGCATCGGTCAAGGACGAACTGCTCGCCAAGGTGGTCGCCCGGGCCGGGGCCATTCGACCCGGCGACCCGCTCGACCCCGCCACCTCGATGGGCCCGCTGGTCAGCGAGGAGCACGCGGCGCGAGTCGTCGGCATGATCGACGAGGCGCGCAGCCGAGCCAATCTCGTGCTGGGCGGCGGAGTCGCGGCCGGTGCCCCGACCGGGACCTATGTCGAGCCGACGATCTTTGACGAGGTGCCGTGGGATGCGCCGCTGTCGATCGAGGAGGTCTTTGGACCGGTGCTCGCCGTCTTCACCTTCACCGAGGAGGAGGAGGCGATCACCCGGGCCAACGCGAGCGAATACGGCCTCGCGGCCTCGGTCTGGACCGACTCGCATCGCCGGGCTCACCGAGTCGCGAGCCGGCTGCGCGCCGGCACGGTGAGCGTCAACACGGTCGATGCCCTCGATGTCAGCACGCCGTTTGGCGGCTTCGGGGAGTCCGGCTTCGGCCGCGACCTGTCGCTGCACGCGCTGGACAAGTTCACCGGGTTGAAGACGACCTGGTTCAAGGTGGGGAGCTGACATGAGTGAGGCAAGCGAAGGCGCGGCCAAGGCAGGCGCCCAGGAGATCGTCGTCGGCGGCCATCGCCGGATTCGGCCCTTCAACACCGCGGAGACCTACCCCGAGCAGGCGCTCTCCAACGACCTGTGCCAGGCGGTGGTCGCGGGCAACACGATCTATGTGCGCGGCCAGGTCGCGCAGGATCTCGACACCCGCGAAAACGTCGCGGTCGGCGATCCGGTCGGGCAGACCGAGAAGGTCTGCGACAACATCCTGCAACTGATCGCCGAGGCGGGGGGTCGCCCCGAGCACATCGTTTCCTGCCACATCTACCTCACCGACATCCGCTTCCGCGAGGACGTCTATCGGGTGATGGGGCAGCGCTTGGCGGGCGTCTTCTACGTCTCGACCGGCCTGGTGATCACGGCCTTGGCCCGACCCGAGTGGCTGGTCGAGGTGGCTGTGGTCGCGGTGCTCCCATGACGTTTTCGCTGGCCGGGCGCTGTGCCCGGACCGGGCAGCTGGGCATCGTGATCTCGTCGTCGAGTCCGGCCGTCGCTGCGCGTTGCGCCTGGGTGCGCGCCGGCGTCGGTGCGGTCTGCACCCAAAACATCACCGACCCTCGGCTCGGGACGGCGCTGCTCGACCGGCTGGAGGCGGGTGCTGGGCCCGGCGGTGGGCCCGGTGCACAGGAGGCCTTGGCCGCCCTCGCGGCCGAGACGGCCGACATCGACTACCGGCAACTCACGGTGGTGACCGCCGCGGGTGACGTCGCGGCATACTCCGGCAGCCATGCGCTGGGGCGCCACGCCGTGGCCACGGGCGCGGAGTGTGTGGCGGCGGGCAACCTGCTGGCCGACGAAGGCGTGCCGCAGGCGATGGTCGACGCGTTCCTCGCCGACTCGGCTGATGATGACTCGGCGCTCGACCTGGGCGATCGGCTGATCGCCGCACTGCGCGCCGCCCTCGCCGCCGGTGGCGAGGAAGGCCCGGTGCGCTCCTGCGGGCTGCTGATCGCAGGCACCGAAGCCTGGCCGCTCACCGACCTGCGTGTCGACTGGGACGACGATCCGGTCGCCCGGCTGGCCGAGGCGTGGGAGGTCTGGAAGCCCCAGGCCGAGCAGTATGTCGACCGCGCGCTGCACCCGGCGGGCGCGCCCTCCTTCGGGGTCCCCGGGGACGAGTGAGGCCATGAC
>JBAQXA010000313.1:0-4383 GCA_049299195.1 Nocardioides sp. | reverse complement strand
GTCGACGCCCGGCAGCGGCAAGGCCACCAGCAGTGCCGTGCGGGCTCGCCGTGCGACCACGGCGGGCGTTCGCACGTCGCTTGCCAGATTGATCTGGACCCCGCGATGCCGTGCGTCCGCGATGGCTCGGCGGGTTTCGGCATCCAGCAGGTTGCGCGCCCGCAGATCGTCGCGGAGCTCGGTCGCGAGCTCGGTGGCGTGGTCGCGGGCGGCCTCGTCCGATAGCTGACCCGCGGCGACCTGCTCGAGCATCGGCAACACCCGGTGCTCCAGGTCGGCCGCCCGCTCGGCTCGCACGCGCTGCCACTCCGCGGTCACCGCGGTGTCGATGCTCGCGAGAGCGGCCCGGTCCTCCAAACGCACCGTGAGCTGACCCGCGCTGTTGAGCAAGCGGCGTACTCCCCAACTCGCGATCAACCACAACTGCGAGCTGACCGCGGCCAGGAGGTAGTCGGCTGGCGAGGAGTCAACGCCGGGCATGGCCAGGAACCACGCTTGTACGCCGACTTGGCCGGCTGCGGCGAGCAGCGCCAGCAGTAGCCGCGAGCGCATGACGAGCGCGGCGATGAACAAACAGGTGGCCCCCTGAGCCCAGTTGGCAAACGTGCGCACATCGGCCGCGGGAATCGCGGCCAGGTTGATGGCCTGCACGACGGGTGGCGCGAGCGTGATCGCCCACTGGACCCATGGCGCCTCGACAAAGCCGGGTCGGGTGAGGGGTCGGGCCGCGAGCGCCAACGCGGCGATGAAGGCGATGAGCGCTGCTACTGCCACGGCCGGCTTGGCTACCTCGCCCCAATAGAGGAAGCACAGCACCACGTGCAGCAGCGCCCAGATCGAGGCCGCCACCAAACACGCTCGACGCAGGTGGTCGGTCATCGCGCCGCGCCCTCCGCCGGCCACTGCAGCCGGACGTAAACCCCGGCTCCGCGGCGACTCTGCACCGAAGCGGAGCCGCCCACCGAGCTCATCCGGCCATAAATCGAGACCGCGATGCCGAGTCGCGCCGGGTCAACCTGACGCGGGTCGAAGCCCGGGCCCCGGTCGCGGAGCTCGACGGTCACCGAGTCGGGTCCTTGGGTCAGCCGAAGCACCGCGGGTGCCGCGGGTGAGCCCCCCGCCGCGAGTCCGTCCGACCAACCGGCGGACTGGTCGGGCAGGGCGTGATCGTGGACGTTGCGCAGCGCTTCGGTGGCCGCCTCGATCAGCGCGAGGCGCACGTTGGGGGCCAACTCGAGAGCATCCGGCGCGCGGTCGAAGTGGGTGTCCACCGAGGGCAAGACCTCGAGCACGGCTTCGAGCAACCCGTCGGCCAACTCGGGCACAGGCACCGTCCCCGTAGCCCGGCTTCGCGCTCGGGCGACGGCCGCGGCAGCTTCTGCCCGGGTGTCCGCGGAGGATGGATCGAGACGCACGGACGTGAGCGCGGCCAGGACCTCGTCGTGGATGTAGGCGTCCCAGAGGTTGGCCGCCTGGATCATGGCGTCGGAAGTGCGGGCTTGGGTGAACTGCGCAACCGCGTCGGATTGGGCCTGGTCCAGGCGGGCCTGGCTCTCCCGCACGGCGGTCAGGAACGCCAGGCCGATGGCCGCGATGGCGATCGAGAAGAGGATGTCGCCGATGACCTGCTCGCGGGGCGCCGCCCCCCACTCACCGTGATCCACGTCCCAGACCACGCCACCGATCAGGATGAACAGGACGGCGAGGCCGCGGTTGATGCGTTCGCCGATCAAGACCGTGGCGGCGGCCGCGGTGGGCACGACCGAGGAGATCCAGGGCTGCGCGGGTGCGGGCGTCGCGACGAACGGCAGGGAGTAGAGAGCGACGATCGTGACCCACACGATGGTGCGCGCCGACCACAACACCCTGCCGGCAATGGCCAGGCCGATGGCGACCACGACGCCCAGGTAGGCCCCGAGTTGCCACCAGGCCTGGAAGCGCCCCCACTGGTCGAGCATGCGCAACGCCATCGGCGCAAGCAGGACCCCCAGCCCGACCGTCAGCAGCAGCGCCGCGACGCGGTCGGCCTCATGAGGGCGCATGATTGGGCGGATCGATGAGGGAATCTTCGATCGCGCGGTGGTGGAACTCGACGCGCGAGCCCACCGGCCGCCCGAGTTCGGCGTACTTGGCGCGCACCCGCTTGAGGTACTCCTTGACGGTCTCCTCGGAGATGCCGAGCACGCGCGCGACCTGCTTGTCCGCCATACCTTGCGCCACCATGATCAGGGTCTCGGTCTCTCGGCGCGAGAGGTGCGGACGGAGGGCGGCCTCTTCGTGAAGGATCGCGGCAACCTCTGCTGAGATCACCGGCATGCCCTGGTGGATGCTCACGATGGCACGCAGCAGCGCGCTGGGCTCCTGCGACTTGACGATCACTCCGAGCGCGCCGGCCTTGATGGCATCGGCGACCCAGGCGCGCCGATCTCCTTCGGTGTAGACGAGCACCCGAGAGCCGCGAGACATCAACGCTTGCACGTTGTCCCGCGGCCGTGACCCATCTCGCAACTGAAGATCAAGGAGTACGACGTCGGCGCGGGTGCGCTGGGGAAGCCACCCGGCCACTGTCGTTGCGTGCCCGACGAACTCAAGAGTTCCCGGGTTTTCGGATGCGAGGCTGCGCAAACCCGCCAACATGACCGGATGGTCATCGATGGCGGCCACACGAATTGCCTGATCCATTTGCCTCAGGTTATCGCCGCGGATGCCCTCGGGAAGCCGGGTCCAGCGACTGCAGCGTCCCCTATCCGGGGGTCCGCGTGGGTCCATTGAGATCGTCGGCGACGGGGACTCGTCATGCTGGGGATCTGGTACGCCCGCCCTGGCGGCGCGTAGCCTCGTTGCGCACCCGAGACGGACCTCGAAAGGCTGGGTGAATGATCCGAGTCGGCGCGGTGGATGACCACCCGGCCCTCCTCCGGGGAGTTCAGGCTGCCCTGCGCGAGGAGGCGGCCGATGTGGAGTTGGTGGCCTTCGCGACCACGGTCAACGAGCTGCTGGCCGAGACCGACGAGTTCGACCTGATCCTGCTCGACCTCAGGCTGCGCGACGACTCGCGGCCGGGGAGCAACGTGTTGCGCCTCAAGAAGCTGGGCATCCCGGTGCTGATCTATACCGAAGGCTCCTCCCAGGACGCGGTGGAGGAGTCGCTGGCCGCCGGAGCCGACGGCGTGCTCCGCAAGGATCGCCCCCTGGCGGTGCTCGTCGAGGCAATCCGGAGCCTCACCACGGTCGGGTCCTACGAGTCGGTCGAGGTCGCGCGGGCCCTCGACGCGATCGCCGAGCTCGGCCCGCATCTCTCGCCGCGCGAGCAGGAGACCCTGACGTTGTATGCCGCGGGGTTGCCGATGAAGGCGGTGGCGCGGCGGATGGGCGTCGGGATCGAGACGGCGCGGGAGTACCTCAAGCGCGTCAAGGCCAAGTACGCCGCGTCCGACCGAGCGGCATACACCCGGATGGATCTGTTCTTCCGCGCGGTCGAGGACGGATATGTGGAGGTGAACGGGCCGACGCCGCAGCTGCCGCGAGCGGGTGCGCACGGCGCGGTTGGGCCCGACGTCCGAGGCTCGGGTTGAGGGTCGCTTGGACCTCGCGGCTCTTCGCGAGGCTAGCGGCGACGGCGCTCTTGGCGAGCCTCGCGCTGGCCTTGATCCGCATCGTGAGCGAGGACCGGCTGGTGCCGTGGTGGTGGGACGCCGGGGGTGTGCTCGCCTTTGGGCTCGCTGCTGGGCTGTCTGGAGCGGGCCCATCTGACGCGGGGCCGCCTGGCGCCAGGTTGGGCCGGTGGGCGGGGTGGCTGCCCACGGTCATCTTCTTGGCGCTGCTGCTGACGTTGCCTGCACTGCTCGACAGAGCGCCGCCCGGAGGCTGGCTGCCCTGGCCGCTGTTGCTGGCGCCCGCGTGCGCGGGGGCTCTTGCCGTCTTTGAGCGAGGGGCCGGTCTGTTGGTCGGACTGGCGCTGATCCTGACGGCCCAGGGTTGGGTGTTGGGGCGGGTGGTCGACGGGGTCTTCTCCGGCCCGGCCCAGCTCGCCGCGCTGCCTGCGCTCGCCGCCTTGGGGATGGCGCTGGCAGTGGCTGCGGTCTCGCGGCAGGCCAAACAGACCCAAGTGGCCGAGCGCCAACTCGTGGAGGCTGAAGCGCGGGTCGCGGCCCGGCTGGCCGAGGTCGCTGAGGTGGCGCGCTGGGACGCGATGGTGCACGACGAGGTGCTGGCCACCTTGGAGTTGGCGGCCCAAGAAGGCACGGAGCCGGCCGAGGTACGGCGCTTGGCCAGCCACACCGCCGAGGTGATCGAGCGCGGCGCCGAAGCTGGTTCGCGCTCGGTGGAGGAGGTCGATGTGGCGCTGGCAGCGCTCGCGTCGGCTCACGGTGCGAGCTACTC
>JBAQXA010000312.1:0-9293 GCA_049299195.1 Nocardioides sp. | reverse complement strand
ACGGTTCAGCATTCGTGCAGGCAAGCCCGCTGCGATGCCCCCGTACCCCCGGGCCCGACGGCCAGACCGACCGATCCCCCGCACGTCCGCTCATCCGCAGGCCACGCGCGAGCTTGGCGCGAGCGAGCCTCGCGGGCCGAGCCGGCAGAGGTGACCGCTGCACGAATGCGGAACCGATTGCTGCCCAACCCCCAGCCCCACGCTCAGCCAGACCCGGTTGAACCCAAACGGTTCAGCATTCGTGCAGGCACTGCCCACCCCATCCGCCCGCGCGCCGCCACCGGAGCCAAGCGAGGTGTCGGCACAAGTCGGCCTGAGCCGAGCCGGCAGAGGGTGACCGCTGCACGAATGCGGAACCGTTTGCTCCCCAACCCGGAGGTCCACGCTCAGCCGGAGACGGTTGAACCCAAACGGTTCAGCATCCGTGCAGGCACACCCCGGCCGGCAGGCCCCACGCCGCCCCCCCAGGCCAAACCCCCAGGCCATGCCGAGCCGGGCCGGGTCCGGGTCTGCTATCGACTCACGCGGAAGGCGACGCGACGGGAAGTGAGGTCGGCGGTGGTGAGGCGCACGGACACTTCCGCCCCCAGGACCAGCGGCTGGTCATCGCCGACTTGCGCCTCGATGGCGGGCTCCTGGATCACCACCGTCCCGCGAGTCTCATCACGCGGTTCGACAGCGGTGATCACCCCTGCAAACACCTCCCCGACCCGATCGTGCAGCAGGCCGGTCTCCACCAGGTCGACGATGGCGCGTTCGTAGGCGTTCGCCCGGCGCGTTGAGCTCCGCATCGTCTCCGGCAGCTCGGCGAGCTTGGCCAACACCCACTCCGGGACGGGCTGCCCGGCGCAGATCGCCACGGCGATCTCACCGGCGTAGCGGTCGACGAGTCGGCGCAGCGGCGCGGTGACATGGGCGTAGGGGGCGGCCAGCGCGGCGTGCGTTGCACCATCGGGTGCTCCGTCGGTGAAGGCGACGTAGCCCGAGCCCCGCAGCAAGCGGGTGGAGGCGGTGATCATCGCGGCCTCGGCAGGCACGCCCGGGTCAAGATCGCGGATGAACGGTGCGTACCCGACCTCGGCGGGCCAGTCGATGCCCAAGCCTCGTGCCGTGTGCCGCAACCGCGCAATGTCCTGCTCTTGCGGTTCGGGCAGCACCCGCAAGATGCCAACCCCCGCCCGCAGCATCAAGGCCGCCGCGGAGAAGCCGGTCAACAGCGAGATCTGCGCATTCCAGCCTTCGACGGGCAGCGGACGGCGGAAGGAAAGCTCCCACCGGTCATCGCTCACCCGCACCTCTTGCTCGGGTCGCGGAAGCGACACGCCACCCCGCGCCCGCTCAAGCCCCTCGCGCAGGCGCCCGACCTCGGCGAGCAGCCCCACGACCTCCCCGGCCACGCCCGCATCGAGGTCTGCCTGAGCCGAGATGTAGTCGAGCTTGGCCCGTGAGCGGACGAGCGTCCGAGCGACCCGCACTCCCGTGCCGAGCGGGAGCTCCGCGTCGGCCTCCCAGGCCAAGCGCCCCAGCGCATCGAGCGACATCTCCCAAAGCAACGCGGGTCGGGTCTGGTCCGGCAGCAACGACGCGGCACCCTCGGACAACACCTGCGGATGCAGCGCGATCTTGGCGTCGGCGCCATAGAGCGTCTCCCCACGGCGGTGCGCCTCGACGTCGATGACCCCCTCAGGCTCCACAAACGCCCCGACATCCGCGATCGCATACCTCACGAGGTAGCCGTCCCCGGTTCGGCTGATGTGGACCGCCTGGTCGAGGTCGCGAGAGCTGGCCGGATCGAGAGTGACGAAGGCGATGTCGGTGCAGTCGGCGGCAGGCAATCGCGGCGCGGCAGCCGCCCGCGCGGCCGCAGCCTCCACGTCTGGCGGAAAGGCCGCCTGCACGCCGAGCTCGGCCCCAATGGCCGAGATTCCCTCGGCGATGCGGGCCACAGCGTGGTTGCTTTCGGCGCGCACATGGAGCTCTCGATGGGGCGACACACCGAGCACCCTAGACCGCACAAAGAATTTTGCTTCCGCCACACCATTAGTGCCCCGAGAGCACTACCCTGCCTAGGTGCTGATCGTGTTGCCCCCCTCGGAGGGGAAGGCGCGACCCCGTCGCGGCCGCCGCCTCGATCTCGGCTCCCTCGCGTTTCCCTCGCTGACCGCCGCCCGCCAGCGCCTGATCGAAACCCTCATCGACACCTGCCAGCGCCCCGACGCGGCCGAGATCCTCGGCCTCAGCCCGGGGCTGGCCCACGAAGTCGACCACAACGCCGAACTCTGGGAGCACCCCACCGCGCGCGCCGACGCCGTCTACACCGGTGTGCTCTATGACGCGCTCGACTTCGCCGGCCTCTCCCCCGACGCCCGCCGCCGCGCGGCCCGACGCGTCGCCATCACCTCCTCGACCTTCGGGCTCCTGCGACCCGGTGACCGCATCCCGGCCTACCGCCTCAGCGGCGACGTCTCCCTCCCCGGCCTCGGCTCGGTGGCCAGCCTGTGGCGCGAGTCGCTGGGCGCCGCCGTCCTCGACGCGCTGGGCGAAGGGCTACTCATCGACCTCCGGTCGACGACGTATGCCGCGTTCTGGCGCCCCCCGCGCACCCTCGGGCCGTGGTTGGCCACGGTCCGGGTGCTGCACGAGAGCGATGGCCGACGCTCGGTGGTCAGCCACTTCAACAAGGCCACGAAGGGTCGGCTCGTTCGCGCGCTCCTCGAAGACGGCGGAACCCCAAACTCACCCGCCGAGCTGGCTACTCAGCTCGGTGACCTCGGCTGGCGGGTCGAGGCGGAGACCGCCCCCGCAGGCACCCGGCTCAACGTCATCGTCACCCAGGTCTGAGCCGTCTCCGTCGGCGCCGGCCCTCATCGCCTCAGGCCGTGTGGTTGAACCGGCGCAGCGAGCCAGCCCAGCGCCCGTCCTCGGCAAAACAGCCAATCTCGGTCAGCGACCCCGAGGAGAGCTCGGTGCGGTAGACCAAACCGAGCGGTCCGCCGACCAGGTGCGCCATCAGCGTCTTGATCGGCGTGACATGCGTGACAACAGCGAGGACCTGCCCCGGCGTAGCGTCTGCTAGCCGCGCCTCGAGCGCCTGTAAAGCCCGCTCCTGGGTCGCCGCGACCGATTCGGCCCCGCCCGCAGCGGCCTCGGGATTGCCCATCCAGGCAGCGACCCCCTCGGGGTCGGTGGCCATCGCCTGATCGATCGTGAGCCCCTCCCACGCGCCGAAGTCCATCTCCCGGAAACCGGGCTCGACCTCGGGCTCCCGTCCCCATTGCGCGGCCAACAGCTCCGCGCTCTCCCGGGCACGCCGCAGCGGCGAGGTGAGCACTAGGTCGGGGACACGAGCCTGGTCGGCGAACCACGCCCCCAAGCGGCCGATCTCAGCTCGGCCCACCGCGTCGAGCGCTGGGTCGGTGCCGCCGGAGCCGGAGAAGCACTTGCGAGCCGTCAAGGCTGTTGCCCCGTGTCGGATCAACCAGACGGTCACCGGCTCGCGGGTGCCGACCGCCCAGCCGCGATAGGTCGGCCGAGGGTCCGGCTCGGGGGCGCTGATCGCCATGGGCTCGCTCTCAGCGGTCGCCGAGCCTCGCTCAGAGCCCCGACTCGGCGGTGCGCACGAGGATGCGTTGGCACTCCTCGCAGCGGACCACTTCATCGGAGCCCGCGGCCCGGATCTTGGAGAGTTCCGCGTTGTCGAGGGTGAGCCGGCAGCCGCCGCACTGGCGCGCCCGCAGCTCGGCCGCACCGACCCCGTCGCGTTGCTCACGCAGGCGCTCGTAGAGCCCGGCGAGGTCGGCGGGCAACTCCGAGAACACGACCGCTCGGTCGGTGGCCAGGCCGGCCAGCTCGGCGTCGATGACGGCGATCTGCTCATCCCGCGCGACGGTGACGGTCCGCCCACGCTCGCTCACCGCGTCCCGCGCTGCGATCAGAGAGTCGAGCGACTGCTGGGCGGTCTCGAGCTTCTCCATGACCTCCAGCTCCTCCTCCTCCAAGACATCGATGCGGCGCTGCAGCGAGAGAATCTCGTGTTGCATCCGCTCCAAGTCCTTGGGGTTGCCCACGAGGCCGGCGTCCATGCGCTCCTGGTCACGCTTGCGGCGTGCCTTGACCGACTCAACGTCGGCGTCGACCTTGGCCTGCTCGGCGGTGAGGTCGTCGACGACGATCTGGGCATCACGTGCCTCGTCGTTGAGCCGACCGGCGTCGGCGGCCAACTCGGCCAACTGGTGATGCTCGGGCAGGGTCGCCCGGTTATGCCGCAACATCGCGGCGCGCGAGTCCAGCGCCTGCAGGTCGAGCAGCTTGAGCTGGAGGAACGGATCGGCTTTCAGAGCGACTCCTGAAGGTCGGGCGGAAGGGTCATCAGACCCGGAAGGTCCATGGATCGGTGACGAGCGAACTGACGTGGACCTCCACCGTAGCGCCACTCTCCGCCAGCGCCGCGCGCAGCCGCTCGGCGAGCACCGGAAGCCACGCCCACTCTCCCGCCCAGTGGGCGATGTCGATCAGCGCTGCCTGACCGCGCTCGAGGAACTCAGCCGCGGGATGGTGGCGCAGGTCGCTCGTGACGTAGACGTCGGCGCCCGCCTCGACGACCGCGTCGAACAGGTCGTCTCCAGCGCCTCCGAGGACCGCTACCCGTTCGATGATGCGGTCGGGGTCGCCGGCGACCCGCACCCCCTGCGCGGTTGGGGGCAACGCGGCCGCGACCTGCTCGGCATACGCCCGCAGGGTTTGCGGTGGCACGCTGCCCACTCGACCGATTCCCGCGCCGCCATCGGCACTAGTCCCGCCCGCGACCGGCGCGCTCGGCACGATCGGCCGGAGGTCGCCGATCCCCAGGCGCTGCGCCAGCGCTTCGCTGACTCCGTGCGGGGCGATGTCTGCGTTGGTGTGCGCGACGTAGAGCGCGCATCCGGCAGCCCCCAGATCGGTCATGGTGCGGCCCTTGGGAGTCAGCGTGCTGAAGCCATGCACCGGTCGCAGAAAGAGCGGGTGATGGCAGATCAGCAACTCGGCCCCCAGCGCGGCCGCCTCAGCCACGACCGGCCTGGTGGGGTCCACCGCCAACAGCACCCGCGTCAGCGCAGCTTCGGGATCTCCGGCCACCAGACCGACGGCGTCCCAGCCCATCGCCGTCTCGGTGGGAAACCACGACTCCATCAACGCGATGACGTCGCCGACGCGAGGCTGCCTCATGGCGGTCAATCTAGTGGTGATCGCAACGGGTGTGGTGGGCGCAACAGGGATCGAACCTGTGACCGCTGGTTTGTAAGACCAGAGCTCTACCGCTGAGCTATGCGCCCTTGAGCGGCGTCAGACTACCGGTGAAATTGAAGGTCGCGCTGCTGGCGTCTCGGGTCACCAGCAGCGCGACACCTAGAGAGTAAGACGAAGCCGCCGCGGTTGTCTGCGAATCCAAGCAAAATCTCGGCTAATTTCCGTGGATCCGCGCAAAATCAGCCCTCCGTTGCGGAATCCGTTGCGAGCAGCGCCTCATGCAACGCGCTCAGGTGGTCATCGAGGTTGCGCGCCTCAGGCAGCGGACTCGCGAACCGCCACCTGATGATCCCGGTCTTGTCGATGACAAATGACGTGCGCTCGGCACACCCGCGCTCCCGATCGAAGACGCCGTATGCCGCCGCGGTGGCGCCGTGCGGCCAGAAGTCGGAGAGCAGGGGGAAGTGCAGTCCGTCGCGGTCGGCGAACACCCGGAGCGCATAGACCGGGTCGCAGGAGAGCCCGATCACCTCGGTCTCGAAGGTCGCGAACTCCGCCAACCGGTCACGGATGCCTGCCATCTCGCCGGTGCACACCCCGGAGAAGGCAAACGGAAAGAACAGGAGGGCGACCGCCTTGCGCCCGTGAAAGCCGCTCAGGGAGACGTCTTGGCCGAACTGGTCGCGCAGGGTGAAGTCGGGAGCGAGATCTCCGGGAGTAGGCACGCGCTAGCGATTCGACTTCGGGGCAACCAGCCGACTCGCGCTCCACTCGCGGCTGACCGAGGCGGTGGTGGTCTGGGCCAGTCCGGCGATTTTGGCGGCCTCGGTGACATCGGCGGCGCCCAAAGCCCCGGGTCGGCCGACCTTGGGGGTGAGCACCCAGATGCTGCCGCCACTGACGAGGTCGGTGAGGCTGTCGACGAGCCCATCGACCAGGTCGCCGTCGTCGGCGCGCCACCACAACAGGACCGCGTCGACGACATTGCCGTAGTCGCCATCGACCAGATCGGCATCGATCTGGTCTTCGATCGCGACCCTCAGGTCGTCGTCGGTGTCGCTGTCCCAGTTGAGTTCTTGGACCACCATTCCTCGGCTCAGCCCCAACCGCACCGCCGCACCGGGCACGTCAGCCGGGTCCGGCTTGTCAACCGTCATGGGCGCTAGTCCAGCGGATGAGCCGAGCCCGCGCAACCCGGCTGCGCCCAACTTGTGATCCGCGGTGTTGATCGGACCCACCCAGGTGGGACTATGTGCCCTGTGGCGGACCTATCTGATCTCACCCAGTCAACCCAGTCCTCGACCCCCCGTGTGATCCACGAGGGGATGCCGACCCAGCTGCCCGATATCGACCCCGACGAGACCAACGAATGGCTCGAGTCGCTGACGGCGCTAGTCGACGAGCGCGGTCAGGATCGGGCCCGCTATGTGCTGCTGCGTCTGCTTGAGCGCGCCCGCGAGCGCAACATCGGCGTCCCGGCGCTGCGCAGCACCGACTACATCAACACGATCCCGCCCGAGCGCGAGCCGTGGTTCCCCGGCGACGAGGACATGGAGCGCGAGATCCGCCGGCTGGTCCGGTGGAACGCCGCCGTCATGGTGTCGGCGGCCAACCGCAAGGGCCTCGAAGTCGGCGGCCACATCGCCACCTATCAGTCGGCCGCGACCCTCTATGAGGTCGGCTACAACTACTTCTTCCGCGGCCACGATCACCCAGGCGGCGGCGACCACATCTTCATCCAGGGCCACGCCGCCCCCGGCATCTACTCCCGCGCGTTCCTCATGGGCCGGCTGACTCCCGGCCAGCTCGGCGCCTTCCGCCAAGAGGTCCAACACGGGCGCGGCAACGGGCTGTCGTCCTACCCCCACCCCCGCCTGATGCCGGACTTTTGGGAGTTCCCGACGGTCTCGATGGGTCTGGCCGCCATCAACTCGATCTATCAGGCGCGGTTCAACCGCTACCTGCAAAACCGGGGCATCAAGGACACCAGCCAGCAGCACGTGTGGACCTTCCTCGGCGATGGCGAGATGGGCGAGCCGGAGTCGCTGGGCGCGATCAGCCTCGCGGCGCGCGAGGAGCTCGACAACCTGACCTTCGTCATCAACTGCAACCTGCAGCAGCTCGACGGTCCCGTGCGCGGCAACGGCAAGATCATGCAGGAGCTTGAGGCGATCTTCCGCGGCGCTGGGTGGAACGTCATCAAGGTCGTCTGGGGCAAGGAATGGGATGCCCTGCTCGCCAGGGACGTCGACGGCGTCCTGGTCAACCAGATGAACCGCACCCCCGATGGCACGTTCCAGACGTTCTCGGTGGAGTCCGGTGCCTACATCCGGGAGAACTTCTTCGGACCCGACGCCCGGCTGCGCGACATGGTGGCCCATCTCAGCGACGAGCAGATCGAGAAGCTGCCGCGCGGCGGTCACGACTACCGCAAGGTCTACTCGGCCTTCAAGGCCGCCGCCGACCACGTGGGGCAGCCCACGGTGATCTTGGCCCACACGGTCAAGGGCTGGACGATCGACTCCCTAGAGGGCCGCAACGCGACCCACCAGATGAAGAAGCTGACCAAGGCCAACCTCAAGGCGTTCCGCGATCGGCTGCATCTGCCGATCAGCGACGACTACATCGACAACAACGACACCCCGCTCTACCACCCGGGCATGGATGACCGCGTCATCCAATACATGGTCGAGCGGCGCCGCTCCCTCGGCGGCCCGGCACCGCGTCGGGTGCTGCGCGCCAAGCCGCTGCAGCTCCCCGGAGACGAGGCGTATGCCGAGCTCAAGGCGGGCTCCGGCAAGCAAGCGATTGCCACCACGATGGCGTTCGTGCGGTTGCTGAAGGACCTGATGCGCGACCCCGAGATCGGTCGCCGCATCGTGCCGATCGCGCCCGATGAGTTCCGGACCTTCGGCATGGACTCGATGTTCCCGACGGCCAAGATCTACAACCCACACGGCCAGACCTACGAGGCCGTCGACCGCGCCCTGCTGATGGCCTACAAGGAGTCCGCCCAGGGGCAGATGCTGCACGAGGGCATCTCGGAGGCAGGCTCGGTCGCTTCGGCGATCGCTGCCGGATCGGCATACGCCACCCACGGCGAGCCGATGATCCCGGTCTACATCTTCTACTCGATGTTCGGCTTCCAGCGGACCGCCGACTCGATCTGGGCGATGGCCGACCAGCTTGCGCGCGGCTTCTTGATCGGGGCGACCGCCGGTCGCACCACCTTGACCGGCGAGGGGCTCCAGCACGCCGACGGACACTCTCCGCTCATCGCGGCGACCAACCCGGCCGTCGTGCACTACGACCCGGCGACGGCCTACGAAGTGGCCCACATCGTCCAAGACGGCCTGCGCCGGATGTACGGCTCAAGCGAAGAGCGTCCCCACGGCGAGGACGTGATCTTCTACCTCACCGTCTACAACGAGCCGACCGTGCAGCCTGTCGAGCCGGCCAACCTCGACGTCGCGGGTCTCCTCAAGGGCATCTATCACCTCGAGGGGCCGCCGGAGGGGTATGACGACCGCACACCGCGGGTTCAGCTGCTCGCCAGTGGCGTCGGCCTCCCGTGGATCCTGAAGGCCCGCGACCTGCTCAAGGACGAGTGGGGCGTCGCCGCCGACATCTGGTCGGTTACCTCGTGGAACGAGCTGGCCCGCGATGGTGCGGAGACCGCCCGCTGGAACCTGCTCAACCCGCTCGCTGAGCCGCGCCGTCCGTTTATCGCCGACCAGCTCCAGGGTGCGCCCGGGCCGGTCGTCGCGGTGAGCGACTTCATGCGTGCGGTGCCGCTGCAGATCGCCCAGTGGGTTCCGCAGGCCTATCACGTGCTCGGCGCCGACGGGTTCGGGTTCGCCGATACCCGTCCGGCAGCGCGGCGCTTCTTCACCATCGACGCCGAGTCGGTTGTCGTCCAGGCGCTGCTCGCGCTGGCCGAGGAGGGCAAGCTCTCCCGCGAGATCGCCGCCAAGGCCGCCGAGCGCTACCGGATCGACGACCCGACCGCGACCGCAGGCGCGCAGCAGGAGGGCGGCGACGCCTGATCGCCGGGTGCCACACCCGCC
>JBAQXA010000311.1:0-2298 GCA_049299195.1 Nocardioides sp. | reverse complement strand
CGACAAGCAGGACATCCCCACCATCGCGCTTGGCAACAAGGATCTCTGGCCGGCCGGCAACTTCTTCTCGATGATCGCTTCGCGAGTGGTCGGTCCTGAGGTCTATGACGCCACGCTCAAGGCGGAGGCGTCCTTCGACGATCCGGCGTGGGTCGCGGCGTTCGCCGAAATCAAGAAGATTGCCGATGCGGGTTGCGTCAACGACAGCGCCGCGGCGATCAACGATAACGAAGGCGCGCAACTCTTCTTCCAGGGCAAGGCCGCTATCCACCCGATCGGTTCCTGGCTCGTGAGCTGGGCGGTCAGCGAGGCGCCCGATCTCGACTTCGACTTCGTCAATATCCCCCCGGTTGAGGGCGGCCAAGGCGACCAGACCTCCGTCATGGGCGTCATGACCGGCTACGTCGTCAACGCCGCGAGCGACCACAAGGACGAGGCCGTCGACTTCATGGCGCTGGTGAACTCACCCGAAAACGTGGACGCCTTCATCAAGGCCGAAGCTGTTCCGCTCGCGCTTGCCTCCACCGACAACGACTCGATCGATGAGCGCACCGCTCGCCTCGGCGACCTGCTGGCCGAGGCCGGGACGATCATCTCCCCGCCTGACACGGGGTATGACGTCGAGCGCGCGAATGCGCTCTACCAGGCCATCGCGACGGTGCTGGGCGGTGAGCAGACTCCAGAAGAGGCGGCTCAGAAGCTCGGCGAAGAGACGTCCTAGGCAGTAAGACGGCGGAGCGGAGGGAGTAGTAGGTGCGGTCGGGTCGACGCTGGGTGCCCTATGCCTTCGTGGCACCCGCGCTGGCGGTCTTCGGGTTCGCAGTCTTGGTCCCGATGTGCTTGACGGTCTACTACTCCACCCTGGAGTGGAACGGCTACGGCACGAAGCAGTTTGTCGGGTTCGACAACTTCGTGGCGCTGGCCCAAGACACGCTCTTCCGTTCCTCCTTCTGGCACGTCCTGCTCTACATCGCGGCAACGCTTGTCCTCGAGGTCGGCGTCGGGCTGGTCCTGGCCGGCCTCGCCACCTCGGGGACAGGCACCCGCCTGTGGTTCCGCGCCGCGGTCTTCACCCCGGTGATGTTGCCGATGGTGGTGGTGGCGCTGCTGTGGGGCTTCATCTACAACCCGGACTTCGGGTTGGTGAACTCCACGCTGCGGGCGGTCGGCCTCGACGGGCTGGCGCACGCGTGGCTGGGGGAGAAGCAGACCGCGCTCTGGGCGATCTGCCTGGTCTCCGGGTGGGCGTTTGCGGGCTTCTTCATGACGATCTTCGCGGCGGCACTCGCGTCGCTGCCGAAGGAGATCTTGGAGGCGGCTCGCCTCGAAGGAGCCTCGGAGTGGCAGCTCTTTAGGCAGATCAAGCTGCCGATGATCCGCGGCTCCCTCGAGGTCGCGGCGTTGGTGTGTGTGACCGGCGGCTTTCAGGGCTTCGACCTGTTCTATGTGCTCACCAACGGCGGTCCCTACCACGCGACTGAGATCCCGACGACCCATCTCGTGCGCGAGGTCTTCACCAACAGCAACGTCGGCTATGGCTCGGCGATGGCCGTGGTGCTGACCGTCGTGGTGGTTGCGATCGGATTGACCTTCGGTCGGTTGCGCGCGCGGCGGGAGGCGCTGTGAGGGGCGGCGCCGTGCTGGGCGGCAGCGCGAGGGGAGGCAGCGCGACGACGCGCACCCGGACGCGCCGGCGGCGGTCGCTTGCGGAGGTGCTTGCGCTGCTCGCGATGGTGGCGCTGGCGGCGGTCTTCTTCCTGCCGCTGATCTGGATGGTCGCCTCCAGCTTCAAGTCCAACGCCGACATCTTCGCCCACCCGTTCCGGCTGCCTCAGTCGATCGACCCAGGGCGCTGGGCCGAGGCCTGGCGGGCGGGCAACCTCGGGCGCTATGTGCTCAACTCCGTCATCGTTTCGACCGCCTCGGTGGGGGCAGTTCTGGTCTTCGGCACGGCTGCTGCCTTCGCCTTCTCGCGGTACCGGTTCCCTGGGCGCAGTGCGTTGATGGCCCTCTTCGCTCTGGGCCTGCTGCTGCCGGTCCAGTCCTACTTCATCGCGCAGAGTCAGCTCTTCACGACGCTGGCCTTGACCGATACTCGGTGGGCACTGATCATCCCCTACACGGCGATGGGCCTGCCGTTGGCGACGTACCTCCTCTCGACCTTCCTGGCCGAGATCCCCCAAGACATGTTTGATGCGGCCCGACTCGACGGGGCCTCCGATGTGCGGATGCTCCTGTCGATCACGGTGCCGCTCCTGAGGCCGGGGTTGGCCGCGGTCGGCGTCTTCACGATGTTGT
>JBAQXA010000310.1:0-6699 GCA_049299195.1 Nocardioides sp. | reverse complement strand
CCGACTCACCGGCGAGGCCGTGCGCGGGCTGCTCGACGCGCAGGGCGAGCGGATCTTCGCGGTCGTGTCGACCGCCGGCACGACCAACGCGGGCGTCGTCGACGACTTCGCCACGGTCGGCCCGGTCTGCCGCTTCCACGACGTGTGGCTGCACGTCGACGGTGCCTACGGCGGGGCCGCGCTGGTGGCGCCGAGCGTGGCGGACCGCTTCGCCGGGATCGAGTTCGCCGACTCCTTCATCGTCGATCCGCACAAGTGGTTCTTTGCGCCGTACGACGCCTGCGCGCTGGTCTATCGCCGCCCCGAGTTGGCCAAGGCCGCGCACCAACAGACGGCGAGCTATCTCGACCACGTCGACCGGCACGAGTGGAACCCCGCCGACCTGGCCGTGCACCTCTCCCGTCGCCCGCGCGGACTGCCGCTGTGGTTCAGCCTGGCCAGTCACGGGACCGATCGCTACCGCGAGGCCGTCGAGCGCTGCCTCGACACCGCCCGCGCGGTCGCCGATGCGATCCGCGAGCACCCCGGCCTGAGGTTGCTGGTGCCGCCGGAGCTCTCGGTGTTGATCTTCGACCGCCCGGGCTGGAGCGCTGAGGACTACGCCGAGTGGTCGCGCACCCAGGCCAAGGCCGGCAAGATCTTGTGCGTGCCCACCCGCTGGAAGGGCGAGCCCGTCTTGCGCTTGGCCTTCGTCAATCCCCTGACCGAGGCGGACCAGGTCATCGCTGCGCTGGACACGCTGTTTAGCTAGCTCAGCGGCGAGGGTACCTTCGCCTGGCCGTTAGCGAAGTAGTTCACCAGCTCGTCCCGCAGCGGCGGGACGTCAATGGCGCCGCCACCGCCGCGCAGTGACGTGGTCGCGGCGACCCCGGCGGCAACCGCAGCGCGTGCGGCGACCGGAGATGTCTCGGTCATGCCGCCGTGGAGCGCAAACCGAATGAACTCTTGGATCAAGAGCGGGTCGGCGCCGCCATGGCCGCCTTCGGCCTCGCGGATCGCGACGATCTCATCCCCCTCGGCTTCGTAGTCGTCGCTACGCCGATTCCACAGCTTGATCACCGCGCCCTCGCTGTCGCCGAAGTTCTCGATCCTGCCCTCGGTCCCGATGACCGTGTAGTTGCGCCAGTAGTCGGGCGTGAAATGACACTGCTGGTACGACGCGAGCACGCCGTTGTCGAGCACCATGTTGGCCATCGAGATGTCTTCGATGTCGAGAATCGGCGCCATCTCAGTCTGCGCGGTCGGCGGCCAATTGTCGGTGGAGTACCAGTCCCACATCCGGCGGTCGCTGTTGTCGCGCCGATCGGTGATGTCGCCATAGACGCTCAAGGAGCCGACCGCCGAGACGCGCGTCGTGTGGCCCCCGGCCAGCCAGTGGATCACGTCGATGTCGTGCGCTCCCTTCTGCAGGAGCATGCCGGTGGTGTTGCGGCGGTCTGCGTGCCAGTCCTTGAAGTAGAAGTCACCACCGGCCGAGACGAAGTGCCGACACCAGACCGCCTTGACCTCACCGATGCGGCCCGCGCGAATGGCGTCCCGCATGGCGGCGATCACCGGCATGTGGCGCATGTTGTGGCCGACATACAAGCGTGTGCCCGTGCGGAAGGCCGTCTCGAGGATCCGGTCGGCGTCTTCGATAGTCGTCGCCATGGGCTTTTCGAGGAAGGTCGCCACCCCGGCCTCGAGGAAGCGCACCGCGTGCTCCGCGTGGAGGTGGTCGGGGGTGAGCACCAGCACCGCATCGAGGTCTTGTGCCAACAAGTCGTCGAGATCGGTGAGGAGTGTTACGTCGTGGCCGAGCGCGGCCGCCGCCTCGCGGCGGCCACGCTCGTCGATGTCGCACACGGCGACCACCCGCGACCCCTGGTCGGGGCAGTGGGCGAGTGGAGCCAGGCCGGATCGCAGCCCGTATCCGAGGACACCAATGCGCGCATCAGTCATCTGCTATCTACTCTCTGAGAAGACCCACGATGGGGTGTGAACTGGAAGCCGTCAGCAAGCGCTGATGTTGCTCCGGTAGATCTGCATGTCACCGCCGGCGCTCCCCGGGACAACACAATCCTTGTGGGCGATGTACATCACCTGGAAGTAGAGCGGCTGAATGACCTCGTCCTTGAGGATCGAGTCTTCCGCCGCCTGCCAGTGGGCGTTGGCGGTTGCCTCGTCCGTGGCCGCCCAAGCCGCTTCGATCTCGCGAACGGCGGTCGGGTTGGTGTACTTCATCCGGTAGTTGTCCTCCACCATGATCGAGGCGATCCACTCCGAAGCCGCGGGGAACGAAGATCCCCACAGAGTCATCGTGGGACCTTCGAGCTGGTAGTCGTTGACCATGTCGTACAGCGCGGAGCCAGCCACCGGCTTCGGCTCGACATTGAGCCCGATCTTGCGTGCGGAGTTGGAGATGGCGAGTGCGGTTGCGGCCGCGGCGGTGTCATCCGCGTCGTACTGCAGCGGGATGGTGCCGGTGAACCCGGCCTCCTCGATGAGTCCCTTGGCCTTCTCGGGGTCGTAGTCGCACGTCTTGCAGGCGTCGTCGCGGTAGGCGGGCACCGAGTTCGGCATGAGGGATCGGGCGCCCAGGCTGGAGCCGAGGAAGAGCTGGTTGGCGATGGCGTCCCGGTCGATGATCATGGAGAACGCCTGACGGACCGGAAGCGGGAACTTGTCGTTGAGGTACGTCGGCCACTCGATGTAGGTCTCGAGGGTGTTGGACTTGATGGGGGTCAGGCCCTCTTCGCCCAGGGACTTCTTGCCTTGGGCAACGAGCCCGGGTGAGAGGTTGCGCAGTACGTCGACGTTGCCGGCAACGACGTCCTGGTAGGCGGTGTTCTCATCGCGGTAGAGCTTGAACGTGATCTTCTCCGCGGCGCCCTCGGGCACCCAGCCCTTGTAGTTCGGGTCGAGGACCTCCACCGCGCCGATCTGGGAGTTGAAGGTCGTCATCTTGTAGGGGCCGTTGCCGATCGGGTGCTGGTCGTAGTTCACCGGATCGGCGAAGGCGGATTCAGGCATCGGGCAGTAAGGGAGCGTGGACAGCAGGTACGGCACATCGCTGCACGGCTTGTTCATGGTGAGGGTGAAGGTGGTGTCGTCCACGAGCTTGAGCCCCGAGAGCGTCTTGGTCTTCGGCGTTTCCTCACCCGGATTGATCTCGGGGTAGCCGGCGACGTCGATGTAGGCGTAGTTGCCCGACATCGCGTTGGGGCCGTAGGCCATGAAGTTGAAGGTGTCGACCCAGGTCTTGGCCGTGATCGGGGTGCCGTCGGAGAAGGTTCGGTCGGGCTGGATCTTGACCGTCCAGGTCACCTGATCGGCGCTTTCGACGCTCTCGGCGGCCCGCATGAAGATCGAACCGTCTTCCTCGATGCCGGTCAGTTGTTCGCACAGGCCCATCCCGATCTGGCTGCCGGGATTCTGGCCGCCGGTGACTCGACCGAACTGCCCATCGGAGGTCATGTGCACCGCGGTGATGGCGGTCGTCTTGCCACCGCCACCGCCACCGCCGTCGCCGGACTCACCATCGAGACCACTACAAGCCGTGAGGCTTGTGGCTGCCACAGCGACCGTTGCAAGGACGCGTAAATCTATTCTCATCGGGCTATTCCTCATCTGTTGTTGTTTGCCGACTAGAGGTGGCTTGGGTTGGCGGCGCCAACCCGGGATCAGGGGATGAATCGACCTCGATGGGGTGGCCAACCCGCGACCTACTGACCTCCTCGGCCAGTAGGCAGCGGGCACGGTTGCCTTGGGGAAGCAGCACCGGCTGGGGGACTGTCTCGGCACATTCGGGGACCGCGGTGTAACACCGGGTGTGAAACGGGCAGCCAGAGGGCGGGTCGATCGGGGAGGGCGGGTCTCCTTCGAGGATCACCCGATCGATCTTCTGACCGGGTGGCAGTCGCTTCGGGATCGCCGACAACAGCGCCCGGGTATAGGGATGGCCGGCGGAGCCGTAGACCGCCTCGCAGGGGCCCTCCTCGACGATCTTGCCGAGGTACATGGTCAGGATCCGGTCCGAGACGTGATGAACGACGTCGAGGTCGTGGGCGATGAAGACGATGGCCAGCCCGTAGCTGGCTTGCAGACGGGCCAAGAGGTTGAGCACCTGGGCGCGCACCGAGATGTCGAGCGCCGAGACCGGCTCGTCGCAGATCAGCAGCTTGGGGCGGACCGCGAGCGCCCGTGCGATCCCGATTCGTTGCAGCTGCCCACCGGAGAACTCATGGGGAAAGCGGTCGGCGTGGCTGGCGTCGAGGCCGACCTCGTGGAGGAGCTCGTGGACCCGGGCCCGGATCTGAGACGAGGGGAGGAGCTTGTGGGTGCGGATGCCCTCGGCGATCGCGTGGGCGACCGTTCGCCGGGGATCGAGGGATGCGTGGGGATCTTGGAAGATGAGTTGGACGCTGCGGTGGAAGGCTCGGCGCTCGGCACGCGAGAGGGTCTTGAGGTCGCGATCCTCAAAGATCACCGCGCCCTCTCGGGGGTCCTCCAGACCCACCATCATCCGCGCGAGCGTGGACTTGCCGCAGCCGGACTCGCCCACGAGCCCGACGGTCTCGCCAGCCTTGATTTCGAGCGTGACCCCGTCGACGGCGCGCACCAGGCCGCTCCGTCTGCGGAACTGGGACTGCTTCTGCTTGTAGGTCTGCCGCACGTCATCGAGACGAAGGAGCGTCATCGGTACACCTCCTCCCAGCGGTGACAGGCCACCGTTCGGTCTGGGCCGCCCGCGGTCAGCGCACGCAGGGCTGGCCGCTCGGCACGGCACTGCTCGGTGGCATGGGGGCACCGAGGAGCAAAGGCGCAACCGGAGGGGATCTGACCCAACTGCGGGGGCAGTCCGGAGATGGTGGGTAGGTCGTGCCCCTTGTGCTCGGGTCCGGGAACCGAGGCGAGCAGTCCGCTGGAGTAGGGGTGTGCCGGCCGGTCCATCAACTCAGCCATCGGCGCCAACTCGGCTGCGCGGCCGGCATACATCACCAGGGCGTGCTCGGCCACCTGCCCGGCGACGCCCAGGTCGTGGGTGATCAGCATCAAGGCCATGCCGAGGTCGGCCTGAAGTTCGCCCAGCAGATCGATGATCTGGGCCTGCACCGTCACGTCGAGGGCGGTGGTCGGCTCGTCTGCGATCAGGAGCTGCGGCTCGAGCGCGAGCGCCATGGCGATCATGACGCGCTGGCGCATGCCGCCAGAAAACTGGAACGGATAGTCCTTCGTGCGCCTCTCCGCGCCGGGGATCCGGACGGCTCGGAGCATGTCGACGGCCGCCGTCATCGCGTCACCAGCGCTGGCGCCGCGATGAATGCGATAGAGCTCCGCGACTTGCTTGGCAACCGGGACCACGGGGTTGAGCGAGGTGAGCGAGTCCTGGAACACCATCGAGATGCGGGCGCCCTGGACCTGGCGGAACTGCTTGGCCGGGAGCTTCAGCAAGTCGACGCCCTCGAGGAGAATCTCTCCCTGAGTGACGCGGGCCGGCGGGGTCGGCAAGATGCCCATGATGGCCTTGGCCGTCAGGCTCTTTCCGGACCCAGACTCGCCCAGCACCGCCAGGGTGGAGCCGCGGGCGATGGTGAACGACAGGCCGTCGATCGCCGTGACCGACTTCCCGGGTGAACCCAGCTCCACGTGGAGGTTGCGGACGTCGAGCAGTGTTGTCGCGGCCTCGCGACGCCCTGTCTCGGCCGGGGTGATGGTGGTGCCGGCTTCGCTGCTCATCGGCTCATCGACCCCTCGGGTCCAAGGCGTCGCGCAGGCTCTCACCAAGCACGACGAAGGCCAGAGTCGTCAGGCCGAGCATCGCGGCCGGGAAGAGCATCAGGTGCGGAGCGACCTGCCAGTTGCCGTCGGAGCTGGCCGTTGAGATCGCCAAGCCCCACGAGAACGCAGGCAGGCGGATGCCCACACCGAGGATGGAGAAGGCGGCTTCGGCCGTCATGCCCGCGCCCACGGCGAGCGTGGACATCACGACGAGTGGAGTGATCGAGTTCGGCAGAACGTGGGTCCACAGGATCCGCAGATTGCTCACACCGAGCACGCGCGCTGCCTGGACGTATTCGAGTTGCTTGACCTGCAAGACCTGTCCGCGCAGGTAACGCATCGTGCCGGCCCAGCTGAACAAGACCAGGACGAAGACGATCGTCCACACCGAGCGAGAGCGGAACTGGTAGAGGATCACCAGGCTCGCGATCGTGACGGGCACTCCCAGCACGATGTCGGCCAGACGGGAGATCACCATGTCGACGACTCCACCGAAGTAGCCAGCGAGTGCGCCGGCGACGGTGGCGATGAGGAAGGTCAGCAGGGCTACCAGCAGCCCGACTTCGAGCGACGTACGAGCACCGTAGACGAGGTTGCTGAAGTAGTCGCAGCCCTGCATGTCGTAGCCGAAGGGATGCCCCGCCCGCGGGGTCAGCCGCGAGTACGCGAGGTCGCAGTCCCTCGGATCGATCTTGGTGAACAGGCGCGGCACAGACGCCATCAACATGACCGTCGCGATGATCAACAGCGCCAGGAGGGTGAGCGGCTGTCGCCACATCTGACTAAACCCCTGGGCAATCAGCCCGCGGCGCGCGACGGTGTCGGCGCCGGTTGCGGTGTCGGTGCTGGTGCCGGGGGTCGGCGTAGCCGCCCCGGGAGCGCTCTCGGGCTTGGTGCTCTTACGCATGGCGCACCCTCGGGTCGATGAGGGGATAGAGC
>JBAQXA010000309.1:0-2662 GCA_049299195.1 Nocardioides sp. | reverse complement strand
GCCTTCGGGAAGCTGGTCGGTGGGATGCTCGCCTCGCCACTTGCGCCGCCACCACGCGGCGTACGTCGTGACGAGGACCCGTCGCACACAGGCCTCGTGGCCGCCTTCGCGGATCGAGGACCACTTCGGCCACGACTTGGCCAGCGCGGTCTGCAGGAGGTCTTCAGCCAGGTGCGGATCGCCGGTCAGGAGCCAGGAGGTGCGCCACAGGCTCGCTCCTCGGCTCGCGACGAAGGCGTCGAAGTCCACGGGTTGCACCCCCACTAGATCGGTTGGCTCGACCCAAAGGTTGTCAGGGGTTGCTCCGCCGGTGCCCGTTCCACGAGTCCCAGAGCGCGGCATACGAGCCGCCGGCGGCGACGAGTTCGTCGTGCGAGCCGATCTCGGAGATCGCGCCGTCTTCGACGACGGCCACCCGGTCGGCGTCGTGAGCGGAGAAGAGCCGGTGGGCGATGGCGATGACCGTGCGCCCCTCCAAGACGGCCGCGAGCGAGCGTTCGAGGTGGCGCGCGGCGCGGGGGTCGATCAAGGAGGTGGCCTCGTCGAGCACGAGGGTGTGCGGGTCGACGAGCACGAGTCGAGCCAGCGCGACCTGCTGCGCCTGTGCGGCGGTGAGGGCGCGCCCCCCAGATCCCACGAGCTCATCCAGTCCGCCGGGCAACTCGGCGACCCATTCGGCGGCATCGACCGCTGCGATTGCGGCCAGCAGCGCCTCATCGGTGACCTCTTCGGCGTCGGGTGAAGCCAAGGCGAGGTTCTCGCGCAGGGTCCCGGCGAACACGTGGTGCTCCTGGGTCACCAGCGCGACGTGGCCGCGCAGGTCACCCAGGGGCAACTCCACCAAGCCCACGCCACCCACGGTGACCTCGCCCGCGCTCGGCGGGTGGATGCCCGCGAGCAAGCGCCCGAGCGTCGACTTGCCGGCCCCGGACGGACCCACCATGGCGACGCGCTCGCCGACCGCAACATCGAGATCGACCCCGTGCAGCACCTCGCGCCCCGGCAGGTAGGAGAAGTGCACGTCGTGCGCATCCAACTTCTCACCGGCCGGCTGCCGTCCCGAAACGCTGCGGTCGTCGGGCACATGCGCCACGCCGAGCAGTCGGGCCAACGACGCGGCCCCCATCTGTAGTTCATCGAGGATGCCGACCAGTCGGTCGACCGGATCGATCAGCATCTGCACATAGAGCGTGGCGGCGGTGACCGCGCCCAGCGTCACCCGGCCGTCGGCATACAGCCAGCCGCCGAGCAGCAGCGTGCCGACCGTGGGCAGGAGGTAGGCGATCTCCATGCTCGGGAAAAACAGCGTGCGCAGATAGAGCGTGTAGCGCTCGGTCTGATAAGAGTCCGCGCAGTCCGCGTCGAGGGTCCGCACGCGCTCCGCGCCGATGCCCAGCGCCTCGACGGTTCGCGCCCCCTCGACGATCTCGGTCAGCGTCGCGTTGATCTGGGAGTACGACGCCGTCTCGCGCACATAGCCGTCTCGCGCCCGGGCGAGATACCAGCGCAGCCCGGTCGCCAGCGGGGGCAGCGACAGCAGGCACGGCAGGATCACCCACCATCCGACCGAGAGTGCGGCCGCGAAGGTCAGCACGGCCGTGATCACGGCGATCGTCCACTCCGGCAGGCCCCACCGCACCGACCAGCCAAGCTGCTCGACGTCTCTGCCGGTGCGGGTCAGCAGGTCGCCCGAACCGGCCGACTCCACCACGCCAACCGGCAGCGCGAGGGTGCTGTCGACGAAGTCCTCGCGGAGCTCGGCCAGCACCTGCTCGCCCAACACCTGGCTGAGCAGCCGGGCGTAGCGCGTGAGCACGGTCGCGGTGAGCAGGAAGCCCGCGAGCAGGGCGATCGTGCGGTTGACCTCCGCCAGGGTGGTGCCGCGCTCGACGGCCTCGACCAACTTCCCGAGCAGTCGAGGCGCGGCCAGGCTCGTGATCGCGGCCAACACGTGCAGCACGAGTGCCCCGACCAACAACCGCGGGTGACGGCGCACGAGGTCGGCGGTGTAGCGGCGTACGGCAGCCCCATCGGCCACGGGCAGGCTCATCGCGAGCCCTCCTCGGCCGGCTCGGTCTCTCGCGTCACGACCGCGCGGTAGCGCGCGTCGGTGCTCAGGAGCTCGCCGTGGGTGCCGCGGGCGGCGACTCTCCCGTCGAGCAGGAAGACGACCTCGTCCGCCGCATCCAGCATCAGCGGGCTGCTCGTGGTGACGAGGGTGGTCCGACCCCGGCGGTGGTCGCGCAGTCGCCCGGCGATGCGCGCCTCGGTGTGGGCGTCGACGGCCGAGGTCGGCTCGACCAGGATCAAGATCTCCGGGTCTCCCGCCAGCGCCCGGGCGAGGATCAATCGCTGGCGCTGCCCGCCCGAAAAGCTGCGGCCGCGCTCGGTGACGATGGTGTCCAGCCCCTCGGGGAGAGCCTCGAAGATGTCGGAGGCGGAGGCCGTTTCGAGGGCGTGATTGAGCAGACCCAGCCGCAGCGGATCGAGGCGGTCGCCGAGGGCGCCGGAGAAGAGGACCGCGGCAGTGTCGGAGACCAGAATCCGCCGGCGTACCTCCGCCAGCGGCAGCGCCGCCAACGGTATGCCGCCCAAGGTCACCGCCTCGGGGGTCACCGCCGCGGTTGCGTCGGCCGGCGCCATCAGCCCCAGCCGGTCGGCC
>JBAQXA010000308.1:0-1939 GCA_049299195.1 Nocardioides sp. | reverse complement strand
CCCAGGGCGCGAGCGGTCTTGGCCAGCGGGGCCGCGAAGAGGGCGGCAGCCTGCGACTGCTTGGCCTTCATGACGCCTGCGAGCTTGGAGAGGAGAACCTCGCGCGACTCGAGGTCGGCGATCTTGTTGATGTCCGCCGCCGAGAGGGCCGCGCCATCCATGTAGCCGCCCTTGATGACCAGGGCGGGGTTCTCCTTCGCGAAGTTGCGGATGACCTTCGCCGCATCGACCGCATCGCCGCGGACGAACGCGATGGCGCTCGGTCCCGCGAGGAGGTCGTCGACTCCGGTGACTCCGGCTTCCTTCGCCGCGATCTTGGTCAAGGTGTTCTTGACGACCGCGTACGTGACGGTGGATCCGAGCGTGCGACGCAGCGTCTTCAGCTGCGCGACGGTCAGGCCGCGGTACTCGGTGAGCACAGCCGCGTTGGCGCTGCGGAAGTGGTCGGTGAGTTCGGCGACGGAACTCGCCTTGTCCGGCCGTGCCATGGGGCTCCTTTCGTTTCGCCCCACGAATGCAGAACGCCCCGGCGCAGGCGCACGGGGCGGAAGGGCGCACGAGGCGCTCTCGGTCCAGTTCACCTGCGCGGGCCGCCCGCTCTCGCGGAACCTTCGACCGGTGATGGTCTCCCATCGCCGGCGACCAACGGTCTTCGGTGGGGCAAGGCTACGGGGTCGGGGCATCGGGCGGCAAATCGCCTGCCCTTCGCCGGGCTCGCGCGCCCCGGACACGGGGAAGGGGGCGGGTGGCCGTGGCCACCCGCCCCCTTCGACCGATCGGTGCTACTTGGCCAGCGCCGGGCGCTTCAGCGGCTCAGGGACGAACGCGCCGTCACTGTTCACGCCGGGAGTCGCCCACATGAGGCGGTTGATGGCCTTGATCTGCTTGGCCGACTTGGCCGCCACGAGCCGGTTGAGGGCCGTGATGCCGTTGACCACCTGGACACCGTTGCCGATGGTCCAGTTGCAGTGGCCGACGCCGGACGTCGCCTTCGCTGCCGACGCCGCCGAGTTGGGCGACTTCGCGCCGGCATCGAACGTCGTCCAGCCGTCCTCCGGCGGGATCGTGTAGAACTGCAGCGCCTTGCCCATCACGCCCATCTTCTTCGCGGACGCCATGAGCTTGAGGTAGTAGTTCTCGGTGTTCGCAGCCGGGACGACCGGGTCGTACGTGGTCGTCATGAGCACCGTGGGCACCGTGTAGACGCCCTTGGGTGCCGGCAGCGAGCGGATCGCCTTGACGGCGGCCGCGTTGACCGCGAACCGTGCGGCGGGGTTGCCCTTCGACTCGTCGAGCTTCGCCAGCATGGCGTTGAGTGCGTTGGGCATGACCGTGGTGGCGTTCAGCGTGTCGCCGAACTCACCCCGCTGCTCGGACGAGAGCAGCGCCGTGTAGGCCACGTTCACGTTGTCCGTGAAGTTGGCCGAGTCGGTCGCCGGGATCGAGGCAAGGCCACGGGCCTTGGTCTCGAGGTCGTAGCGGACCATGATGCCCAGGGCAGCAGCCGCACCGACGTTCTGCAGCATGGCTGCCGCAGACGAGGCACCCGCAGACGCCGGCGAGTAGCCGCCCGCCAGCGCTGCAGCCGTGCCCAGCGTGGCGAACGCCGGGTTGACCGTCTGGCCGTCGTAGACCGACGACTTCGTGGGCAGGCCCGCCATGAGGCCACCGAGCAGGTTGGCCTGCGCGATGGGGTAGCCCACGGCCGAGGTCGACGCCGTGCCGGCAGCCACCGCGCCCAGCGTGGTGAGCACCGTCCCGAGGTCGGACAGGGCCTGGGTGTACGACTGGTAGTTCGCCACGCGCAGAGTCGGGGCGATGAGGGTCTTCCAGGTGTACATCACCGTCATGGCGCTGTTCATCGCCTGCTCCGGACCCGCGAGCGGGGCGCAGAGGGGCATGATTCCGGCGACCTTGCTCGGGTTGCGCTCGGCCACGG
>JBAQXA010000307.1:0-4303 GCA_049299195.1 Nocardioides sp. | reverse complement strand
GGCGACCGATCTGTCGCACGTCTCGGGGGCGGGGCGTCTCGAGGGCGGGGGCGTCTCAAGGGAGCGGCACTTTCGGGGGGCTGCGACTAACCTTGGCCGGTGCCGTCGAGCGACTACGAGCAGGACACCACCGTGCGCAACGCGCCGCTGCGCATCAAGGCGCGCGGGCGCGGGGTGCTAGCCAATCCGATGACCAACCGCGGCACCGCCTTCACCGAGAGCGAACGCCGCCAACTCGGCCTCTTGGGGCTCCTCCCGACCGGCGTGACCAGCCTGGAGAACCAGACCACGCGCGTCTACGAGCAGTTCCGGCGTACGACGACTCCGCTAGGCAAATATCTCGGCCTGGCCGGGCTGCGCGATCGCAACGAGGTGCTGTTCCACCACCTGCTGAGCGAGCACCTCGAAGAGATGCTGCCGATCATCTACACCCCGACCATCGGCGAGGCGATCGAGCGCTTCAGCCACGAATACAACCGCCCGCGCGGGGTCTACCTCTCCATCGATCACCCCGAAGACATGGAGGAGGCGCTGCTCAACTACGGGCTGCGCAGCGATGAGGTCGACCTGCTGGTCGTGACCGACTCCGAAGGCATCCTCGGCATCGGCGATCAGGGCATCGGCGGCATCCAGATCGCGATCGGCAAGCTGTCGGTCTACACCGCCGCCGCCGGCATCCACCCGCGGCGGGTGATCCCGGTCGTGCTCGACGTCGGCACCGACAACCTTGGCCTGCTCAACACCAACCTCTACCTCGGCGAGCGGCACGCCCGCGTCCGCGGGCCGGCGTATGACGCCTTCATCGACCAGTTCGTCCACACCAGCAGCCGCTTGTTCCCCCAGGCGATGATCCACTGGGAGGACTTCGGAGCCCCCAACGCGCACCCGATCCTGGAGCGCTACCGGCACGACTTCTGCACGTTCAACGACGACATCCAAGGCACCGCGGCGGTCGTGCTCGCCGCTATCCTCGCCGGCGTCGACGTCACCGGGATCGACCTCGCCGAGCACCGTTTCGTGATCTTCGGCGCGGGCAGCGCGGGGGTCGGCATCGCCAACCTCGTGCGCGACACGATGCTGCGGCAAAACCCCGGCCTCACCCTCGCCGAGGCGCAGTCGCGCTTCTGGGCGCTCGGCCGCCAGGGCCTGTTCGTCGAGGACGATCCGTCGCTGATGGACTTCCAGCGCCCCTACGCCCGGCCGCGCGCCGACGTGGTCGGCTGGGAGGCCGCCAACGGCACCCACCTCACGCTGACCGACGTCATCCGCGAGGTGCGGCCGACGGTGCTGATCGGCACCTCCACCAAGGGCGGCGCCTTCACCGCCGAGATCGTGACCGAGATGGCGCGCCACGCCACCCGCCCGATCATCATGCCGCTGTCCAACCCCACCAGCCGGGCCGAAGCAACCCCGGAGGACCTCCTGAAGTGGACAGACGGCAAGGCTCTCGTCGCCACGGGCTCGCCCTTCGACCCGGTCGACCACGGCGGGGTGCGGCATACGATCGCGCAGTCCAACAACGCGCTGATCTTCCCCGGGCTCGGCCTCGGCGTTGCCGCCTGCTCGGCAACCCGGGTGACCGAGTCGATGATCGCGGCGGCCGCCGAAGCGCTCGCGGGCTTGGTCAACGCCTACCGCCCCGGCGCCGCCCTCCTCCCCTCGATCTCGCAACTGCGGATGGTCTCGGCCACCGTGGCCGTGGCCGTCGCCCAGGCCGCCGCCGCGGACGGGGTCGCGCGCAACCCGCTCACCGACCCGATCCAGCAGATCTACAGCCGGATGTGGCAGCCGATCTATCCGCCCATTGAGATTGCCGCTCCCGAGCCTCCCTGCTGACTCAACCCCGCATCAGAAGCGGAGAGACGGCACTGTTCAAGAGGAATCTGCGGAACTATCCTCTCTTCTATGCCGAATATGCGGATCTCCGAAGCGGCGTCCTACCTCGGGGTCAGCGATGACACCCTGCGTCGTTGGATCGACCAGGGAGTGCTCATCGCCGAACGCGACAGCGCCGGCCGCAAGGTCGTTGATGGGTACGCCGTCGCTCAGGTCGCCCGCCAGCACGCGTCGGTCCCCGCGGTGCCCGGCGGGGTGGCCTCCTCGGCGCGCAACCGGTTCGTCGGCATCGTCACCGAGATCGTCGTGGACAAGGTGATGGCCCAGGTGGAGTTGCAGTGCGGACCGTTCCGCGTCGTGTCGCTGCTGTCGAGTGAGGCCGTCCGCGAGCTCGGCCTCGAGCTCGGCTCGCCGGCGGTTGCCGTGATCAAGTCGACCAACGTCGTGGTCGAGACGTCGGTGGGCCCGTGAGCGGCGCCCACGAAGCCGTGAGCGGCGCCCGAAACCATCCCCCGCCTCGCCGGGCCGCGCCGCGAGCCCGCTGGATCATGGCCACCCTCCTGCTCGCGGCCCTCGCCGGCTGTGCCGCCGATTCGACCGGCGACGGCCCCCGCCAGACCCTGACGGTCTTCGCCGCCAGCTCGCTGAAGGCGCCATTTGAAGAGCTCGGCGCCCGCTTTGAGCAGGACCATCCCGGCACCACCATCACCTTCAGCTTCTCCGGCTCGGCCGATCTGATTGCCCAGCTCAGGGAGGGCGCGCCCGCAGACGTCGCCGCGACCGCCGATCAGGTGTCGATGGACACGCTGACCGGCGAGAAGCTCGTCACTGCGCCGACCAGCTTCGCCTCCAACCACCTGGTCCTCGCCGTGCCCCCCGACAACCC
This sequence comes from Nocardioides sp., assembly GCA_049299195.1. Lineage (GTDB taxonomy): Bacteria > Actinomycetota > Actinomycetes > Propionibacteriales > Nocardioidaceae > Nocardioides. Next base: position 1,581 of record JBAQXA010000307.1, on the reverse strand, counting down.
TGCCGCGATCACGACCTTCGGTGACCTCGCCCGCGCGGGGATCCGGCTCGTCATCTGCGCTCCCGAAGTGCCCTGCGGGCGAGTCGCTGCGGAGGTTGCCCAGCGCGAGCGGGTGACCCTCAGGCCGGTGAGCCTGGAAGCCTCCGTCGTCGACGTGGTCGGCAAGGTGACCTCCGGCGAAGCCGATGCCGGGCTGATCTACGCCAGCGATGCGGTGGCTGCGGGCGACCAGTTGACGACGATCGAGATCCCGTCGGCCGCGCAGGTGCCCAACATCTATCTGGCGGCTCCGACCGACTCGACCAACAACCTCGCGACTGCGTTCGTCGCCCTGGTGGCCGGCGACGCCGGGCGCGCGGTGCTGACCGCCAACGGCTTCGGCCCCCCGTGAGCGCGCCCGCCGGAGTGCCCCGCTGGGTGTTCCTCCCCGCCGCTCTCGGCGCGCTCTTCGTGGTGCTGCCGCTGCTCGCGATGCTGTGGCGCCTCGAGCCCACCCACCTGCCCGACCTGCTCGGCTCGGAGGCCACTCGCGCCGCCTTCTGGCTGAGCCTGCAGACCGCCTCCGCCAGCACCGCGCTCTGCCTGCTCGTCGGCGTACCCCTCGCGCTCGTCCTCGCCCGCAGCGACTTCCGCGGGCTCTCGCTGCTCCGCTCGCTCGTGCTGATCCCCTTGGTCCTTCCGCCGGTCGTCGGCGGCCTGGCCCTCCTCTACACCTTCGGCCGCCGCGGACTCGTCGGCCAGTGGCTCGGGGTCGCGGGCGTGAGCGTCGCCTTCACCACGATCGCGGTGGTGATGGCGCAGACCTTCGTGTCGTTGCCCTTCTTGGTCCTCAGCCTGGAGGGGGCGCTGCGCTCCACCGGCCCGCGGTATGACGCCGTGGCCGCCTCGCTGGGGGCCCGGCCGAGCATGGTCTTGTGGCAGATCACGCTGCCGCTGGTGGCCCCGGGGCTCATCTCCGGCTCGATCCTCGCCTTCGCCCGCTCGCTCGGGGAGTTCGGCGCCACCCTCGCCTTTGCCGGCAACCTGCCCGGAGTCACCCGCACGCTGCCCCTGGAGATCTTCTTCCGCCGCGAGACCGATCCGGCCGGTGCGGTCGCGCTCTCCCTGCTGCTTGTCGTGATCGCCATCGTGGTCATCGGCGTGGCCCGACCGGTGGATCTGCGCCGATGACGCTCGACTTTGATGCCGGCGTCCCCGGACGGGTCGACGCGGCGTTCACGCTCCCGACCGGGAGGACGCTGGCCCTGATCGGCCCCAACGGCGCCGGCAAATCAAGCACGATCGCCTTGATCGCCGGCCTCCTCCAGCCTGAGCGCGGCTCCATCAGGCTGGGCGGTCGCGTGTTGAGCAGTGCCCAACCGTCGCGCGCGGTGCCGCCGCACCAGCGCCGGATCGCGATGCTCGGCCAGGACCCGCTGCTCTTTCCGCATCTGACGGCACGGGCCAACATCGCCTTCCCGCTGCGCGCGCGGGGGCGCACCCGGCGCGCGGCAGACACAGAGGCACGAAGCTGGCTGGAACGGCTCGCCCTCACCGAACTCGGCGACCGCCGACCCGACCAACTCTCGGGCGGTCAGGCCG
>JBAQXA010000306.1:0-10281 GCA_049299195.1 Nocardioides sp. | reverse complement strand
GCCCGGCGACGCGGGTCTCGAGCGCGGTGAAGTCGCGCTGGGCGCGTTGGGCGCGAGCTTGTGCACCGTCAAGTGCGCTCTGGAGCCGACCGAGTTCGTCCTCGGCGGCGGCGGCGCGCGACTTTAGCGCGTTGACCTGGCCGTGCAGCCGGGCGAGCCCCTCGCGGCGATCAGCGGCGGCACGCAGCAGGCCGGCCACCCGGCGTTCTTCGACCGAAGCGGCGTCCTCGGCCTGCTGACGGGTGGCGACGGCCAGCTCCAGCTGCTCGCGCTGTTGGGCCACCTCCGCCTGGATGAGCGCCTCATGGGAGCGCACCCGCTCGGCCTCGGCGGCCAGCTCGTCCGGGTCGCGACCGCCGACGAGGTCCTCCTCCTCCACGGCGCGGGCGTTGCGCAGCCGCTCGGCAGCCAGGGTCTGGGTCCCGCGCAGCCGCTCGCGCAGGCCGGAGAGCGCGAACCAGGTGTCCTGGGCCTGCGCCAGCAACGGCAGGTCGGCACGGAGGCTCGCCTCGACCCCGGCCTCGTCAGCCTGGGCCGCAGCGATGGCAGCTTCGACCTCGGCGCGTCGTTCGACGAGGATCGTTTCGTCGGCGAGCTCGGCCTGCAGCGCCGTGGTGGCGGTGACCAGGTCGTCGGCCATGATCCGGGCCTTGGCATCGCGCGCCTCGGCCTGAATGACCGCGGCTTTGCGGGCAACCTCCGCCTGGCGACCCAGCGGCTTGAGCTGCCGCCGGATCTCACCGAGGAGGTCGCCGAGGCGGGTCAGGTTGCCGTCGGTGGAGTCGAGCTTGCGGAGCGCCTTCTCCTTGCGCTTGCGGTGCTTGAGCACGCCGGCGGCCTCTTCGATGAACCCACGACGATCCTCCGGGGTCGCGTGCAGGATCGAATCGAGCTGGCCTTGACCGACGATCACGTGCATCTCCCGACCGATGCCGGAATCGCTGAGGAGTTCTTGGACGTCGAGCAGTCGGCAGGGCTGGCCGTTGACGGCATACTCCGAGCCGCCCGAGCGGAACATCGTGCGGCTGATCGTGACTTCGGCGTACTCGATCGGCAGGGCGCCATCGCTGTTGTCGATGGTCAGCACGACCTCGGCGCGGCCGAGCGGTGGGCGGCCGGCGGTGCCGGCAAAGATGACGTCTTCCATCTTGCCGCCGCGCAGTGACTTCGCGCCTTGCTCGCCCATCACCCACGCGAGCGCGTCGACAACATTGGACTTGCCGGAGCCGTTGGGTCCGACGATGCAGGTGATGCCCGGCTCGAACTGGAGATTGGTCGAGGAGGCGAAGGACTTGAACCCCTTGAGGGTCAGGCTCTTCAGGTACAACGCACGTGCTCCTCAACAATGGGGTCGCGAAGACCTCGGGGCGCCACCGGTCGGGGAAGAGCGGGCTCGGGCCAGCCTAATCGGCCTCCCCCCTCCCCACCCTCCCCACCCCCGGTGTGTCTCGGGGTGTCGGTTTCCCCGGTTGGCCGGGAAATTGCACTGCCAGCAGGCAAAACTTCCCGGGCTAAGCGCCAGTTTTGCCTGCCCGGTGAGGCAGATGGGGCTGCTGGGAGTCGAAGGGTCGGCGACTTCAGCGGGCTTGGAGGCCAGATCGGGACGGCCAACGTGGACCGGTCACCTGCACGTGTATGCCGCTCCCGTCGGCCGGTCCTGACGGCCACCGTGCGATGCGCGGCTCGGCCACCGTGGCGGCATACGATCACACCCTGCACTTCAGTCACAGCGGGCGGGCAATACTTGCGCTTAGCCCGGGAAGTTTTGCCTGCTGGCAGTGCAATTTCACGGCCAACCGGGGAATCCGTCAGCCCGGCTCAGCAATGTTGAAGAGCCATTCGATGCCGAAGGGGTCGACGACGTGGCCGTAGGTGTCGCCCCAGACCTGCTTGCCGAGGGGCATGGGGACGCGGCCGCCGGTGGCCAGTTGGTCGAACCATGACGTCATGCGGTCGAGCTCGTCGCCCATCAGGGAGATGTAGTTGCGGGTGCCCTGCCAGCTGTGCTCGGCGCCCGGCATCGCGTCGGAGGCGTAGATCGTCGCGTGCTCGCCGCGCAGCGCCGCGTGCATGACGCCGTCGGCCGGCATGCCCTCCATCCCGAAATCGCCGAACCCGAGCACAGTCAGTTCGCCGCCAAACACGCCCTGATAGAACTCCATCGCCGCTCGCGTCTGGCCCGGCGGGAAGTTGAGGTAAGGGCTCATCTCGATGCTCATTGCGACTCCTCAGCGTTTGGGTTCGGGACTCTCCGCGTCTGGTCAGTATGCCGCCACGCCGACCACGCCCGCGCCCCGCGACCCGACGCCCCCGGACCCGACCCGCCCCACCGGACCCGACCCCCCGCCAACCCCGCCAGTCCCCACTACTCCCCCGCTGCCTCCTCGGCGCGCGCGTCCGCGATGAGCGGGAGCATCCGCCAGATCGCTGCGAGGATCAGAGCGGTCCCGAAGAACGCGAACCACATCGGGGCGACCACGCCCCACTGGCGCGCGATGAGCCCGCCGATGAAGCTGCCGACGACCATCCCGCCGAACACCCCCACGAGGTAGACCGACGAGACTCGCCCCTGGAACCGCTCCGGCACCGCGCGCTGGCGGACCGTCATCGAGATCGTCCACCAGATGTAGGCGTAGAAGCCGAAGAAGACCATGATCGCCATGCCCTGCCACGGCTCGGTGGCGAGCGCGAAGAGCAGATGCATGCACACCTCAGCGAGCAGACACGCCTTCATGATGCTGGCGACCGAGAAGCGACGTTCAAGCCGGTCGTAAGCGAACGTCGCACCGAGGCCACCCACGGCACCCGCGGTCGTGAGCAGCCCGAAGCCGACCTCGGTCATCCCCAGCCGATCTTGGGCATAAAGCACCAAGACGGCCCAGGCCGCTGACCAGGTGATGTTGAAGGTGAAGATGACGATCGCGAGCGTGCGCACCGGCCCGTGGCGCCACAGCCAGAGAAACCCCTCGGCAATGTCGCGTGCGGCGTGGCTGCGATCCTCCTTGGCCTGGCCGTGAGGTGGCAGCCGCACGCCGGCCAAGATGACGCTCGCCAACACCAGCCCGACCGCCTCCACGCCGAAGGGCCAGATCATCCCGACGGTGAAGAGGAACGCCCCGATCGGCGGGCCGACCAACTGGTTGAGGGTGGTGTGCCCGGCGAGCAGGCGGGCGTTGGCCACGCCGATGTCTTCTGAGCGGACCAGCATCGGGACGACGGTGCTGCCCGCGGTGTCACCAACCGACTCAGCGGCTCCGGCGAGGAAGATCAGGACAAGGACCAGCCCGATGGTGACGTGCCCCGTGGCGATGGCGCCGATCAACACCAGACCCGCGACGAGGCGGAGGACGAGCGCGGCGAGCATGAGGGTGCGGCGATCGTGGCGATCGGCCAACACGCCGGCATACAACCCAAAAAGCAGCCACGGCAGCAGCCTCAAGGTGGGCGCGAGAGCCACCAGGAACGGGTCCCGGGTGAGCGCAGCGATCAACAGGGGCCCGGCCGCCAGCGCGATCCCATCGCCAATGTTGGAGATCCACGAGGAGGCCAGCAGCCGCCGAAATGGTGCCCCCAGCCTGCTCGGGCTGACGGCTTCGAGGATCGCGCTCACAAGCGACTGACCCTAGCCGCTGCACCTGCCCGGGCACACCCGAATATCTGCGGGCACCTCACGAACGGGCGCGCGCGGCACGAGGCGTCGGCTGGCAGACCGGGCAGAAGTAAGACGACCGGTTCATGAAGGCCATCCGCCGGATGGGCGCCCCACACCGGGGACAAGGCCGGTCCTCCTGGCCATAAGCACGCAACGCTCGATCGAAGTAGCCGGACTGCCCGTTGACGTTGACATAGAGCGCGTCGAAGGAGGTCCCACCCTGGGCGAGCGCTTCGACCATGACTTCGCGCACCTCCACCAACAGCCGCCGCACCTGTATGCCGCTCAGCCGGGCTCCGGGCCGCTCACCGTGAAGCTGGGCCCGCCAGAGCGCCTCGTCGGCATAGATATTGCCGACCCCTGAGATGAGGTTTTGGTTGAGCAGCAGCCGCTTGATGCCCGATGCGCTGCGCCGCACGCGGCGGACGAAGTCGGCGTCGTCGAACTCGGGATCGAGCGGGTCGCGCGCGATATGGCTGATCTCGTGCGGCAGCTCCGCTCCCGAGCGGGCGATCGACAGCCCGCCAAACATGCGCTGGTCGACGAACCGCAACTCCAGCTCCGGTCCCAGCCCAAGCCGCACCCGCAGATGCCGTTCGTCGGGCGCCGTGGGCGGCTGCACGAGCATCTGCCCGCTCATCCCGAGGTGACCCAGGAGGGCGTCGCCGTTGTCGAGCGGCAGCCAGAGGTATTTGCCGCGCCGCCGGGCGGCGACGATCTCGCGATCCACGAGCGCGGCGACGAACCCGGCCGCTCCGGTGACTTCGCGGCGTACGGGACGCGGGTGGAGCACCTCGACGGTCTCGATGCGCCGCCCCACGACATGACGGTCCAGGCCGGCGCGCACCACCTCGACCTCGGGGAGTTCGGGCACCTACTCCCCCGTGGGATAGACGCGCACCAACTCGACGTATGCCGTTTCGGCAGCCTGCTGCTCGGCTTCCTTCTTCGACCGTCCCACACCACGACCGTAGAGGCCGTCGCCGACACGGACCTGCGCCGTGAAGGTCTTCATGTGGTCGGGGCCTTCATCGGCGATGACGTATTCGGGGACGCCGAGCGCATGGGCCGCGGCGAGCTCTTGGAGCGAGGTCTTCCAATCGAGGCCCGCGCCCAGCTCAGCTGCCTGCTCCATCAGCGGGTCAAAGAGCCGGTGGACGACCTCAGTGGACGACTCGATGCCTCCCGAGAGGTGGATCGCGCCGATGACCGCTTCGACGGTGTCGGACAGGATCGAGGCCTTGTCGCGGCCACCGCTGGTCTCCTCACCGCGCCCAAGCTTGATGTGCTCGCCCAGCGAGAGCAGGCGAGCGACCTCGGCCAGCGCTCGGGCGTTGACGACCGCGGCGCGCAGCTTGGCGAGCCGGCCCTCGGGCAGGTCGGGGTGGGGTCGATAGAGCGTTTCGGTCACGACCACGCCGAGCACGGAGTCGCCGAGGAACTCCAAGCGCTCGTTGGTCGGCAGACCGCCGTTTTCATAAGCGAAAGAGCGGTGCGTCAGGGCGCGGTCCAGCAGCTCGGGATCCAGGGTTGGATTCCCGAGCCGGGTGCGCAGTTCGTCGTAGCTCGACAGGGTCAGGCGATGGGTCAGAGGACCTGACGACGCGCCGTCTTGGCGCCGTACTGTCCACACGAGCCGCACGCACGGTGCGGCAGGTGCTTGGCACCGCACGCCGGATTGGCGCAGGTCACCAGCGCCGGGGCGACGGCCTTCCACTGCGAGCGGCGGTGCCGCGTGTTGCTGCGCGACATCTTGCGCTTCGGGACTGCCACTTCATGCTCCTTCGTCGGTCTTCATCGGGTCCTGCTCACGCAACTCGGCCAACTCGGCCAGGGCGGCCCAGCGCGGGTCGACCGGCGCGTCGTGCGTGTGCTGCGGGTCTCCAGCCAAGCGGGCGCCGCACTCGGGGCAGAGCCCCGGGCAATCCGGCGTACACAGTGGCTGGAACGGAAGTGCAAGCACCACCGCGTCCCGCAACACCGGCTCAAGATCGACTAGGTCGCCCTCAAGCCGGCTGACATCTAGCTCGCCATCCTCAACCTCGCCAGCCTCGGCGCGGTCTTCGTAGAGGTAAAGCTCGGTGAAGTCGACCGAGGTGTGATCCTCGACCGGCTCCAGACAGCGGGCGCACTCGCCTCGCAGCTCGGCGGTCGCCGTGCCAGTGACGAGCACTCCCTCCATCACGGCCTCCAGCAGCAGGTCGAGGTCGACCGGCTCGCCTTCGGGCACGCCCAAGAGTTCGATGCCAAGATCCGCCGGTGCGGGCACCGAGAGTGACACCCTGCGCGAGGACCCCGGGCGGCGGCCGAGCTCGCGGGTATCGAGCACGAGCGGCGCTCTCGGGTCCAGGCTGGTCAGGTCATCCCTCTCGCTGTCCGGACACGGCAAATCTCCCAAATCTTAAGGGTGCGGGCCGCAGGGCGCCAAAAGGTCGGGTGCGCCGCGGGTTCTGGCCGCTCCCTCAACCGTCTCCCGCGGCGCTGGAACCACTTTCCCCGCGTTGGGTCACCCCCAAAATGACGCCAACCCCGCGGGAGACGGAAGGGGGGGCGCCAAGCGCCGCGGCGCGCTCCGCCCCGTATGCCGCTCAGGTGCGGTCGGCGAGGCGCGCGAGGAGCCGGTCGCGCACCGTCGGGGGCAAAAACGGCGTGACGTCGCCGCCAAAGCCGGCCACTTCCTTGACCAGGCTGGAGGAGACAAAGGAGTGCTCAGGGCGGCTCGGCAGGTACACCGTGTCGACCCCGCTGAGGCGTGCGTTCATCGCCGCCATCTGGTTCTCATAGTCCACATCGCCGCTGCCGCGGATGCCCTTGACGATCGCCGTAGCGCCGATCTGGGTGCAGTAGCTCGTCACGAGGCCGCTGAAACCCTCTACTCGCACCCGCGGGTTGTCGGCGAAGACCTCGGTGAGCAGCTCGATCCGCTCCTCGGCGCTAAAGAGCCGGCTCTTGGAGACGTTGACTCCGACGGCGACGACGACGTCGTCGAAGAGCTCCGCGGCACGGGTGATGACGTCGACGTGGCCGACCGTCGGGGGGTCGAAGGAGCCGGGGCAGACCACCGTCACCATGGGGGCTCCTTCCGATACAGGGGGCACGAACCTATCAACCCGACTCGCCCGCTTCCGGCTCCTGGAAGCAGCTCGTAAACAGCGCGGTCTCGCCATAGCGCTTGAGCCCGACCTGCGCGAGAGCCGCCGGCCAGGGCGGTGCACCGTCGCGCGAGGAGCGTTCGAGCACGACGAGAGCCCCCGGGGCGAGCCACTGCTGCTCGATGAGAGCGGTCAACACCCGGCCCAGCTCCTCGTCGGGAGTCCCGTAGGGCGGGTCGGCAAAGACGAGGTCAAAGGGAGCCGGCGGCGCCATGGCCAAGGCCCGCAGCGCCGTCGTCGGGTGGATCTGTGGCTTGTGGAAGCCGATCGACGTCGCATTGGCCCGCACCACCGCAACGGCGGACCGGTCGGACTCCACAAACGCGACCACCCCAGCACCACGCGACCACGCTTCGAGCCCGACCGCGCCGGTGCCGGCATACAGATCGAGGAAGCGGAGCCCGGTCAGATCACCCAGCTGGGACTCCAAGGCCGAAAAGAGGGCCTCGCGGACGCGGTCGCTGGTGGGTCGGGTCGCGCTGCCGCGCGGTCCGCTCAACCGTCGGCCGCCCGCCTTGCCGGCGATGATCCGCGTCACGACTTCTCCATAAACCCGGACTCGCTCGACAGCTCCAACGCCGCCACCCGACCGAAGAGTTCGGGGCATCGGCTCAAGGTCGGGTCGTCGTCCATCAACACCTCCGCGGCCTTCCTTGCCTCCGCAATGGTCTCCTCATCGCGCAACACCCGCAAGGACTGCAAGCTCGAGCGCCGCCCGGATTGACTCGCGCCGAGTACGTCGCCCTCTCGCCGTTGCTCGAGATCGTGACGGGAGAGCTCAAAGCCATCGGTCGTTGCGGCCACCGCATCGAGCCGCTCCCGAGACGGCGCCCCCGCGGCAGCGTGGCTCACCAACAAGCACAGGCCAGCCGCCTCGCCTCGGCCGATCCGGCCGCGCAACTGATGAAGCTGGGAGATCCCGAAGCGGTCGGCGTCCAAGATGATCATGGTCGTGGCGTTGGGCACGTCGACCCCCACCTCGATCACGGTCGTGGCGACGAGCACATCGATCTCGCCTGCGGCGAACGCGCGCATCACTCGGTCCTTGTGCTCACCGGTCATCCGGCCGTGCAGCATCTCGACCCGGAGGTCGGCGAGTGGGCCGGCCTTGAGGTGGGCGCTGACCTCTTCGACGGCGGCCATCGAACCCTCGCGGACCGGGGCGATCGGCACCCCGTCGTCGTCCCGATCGAGCACGGGCACCTCGCCCTGCTCGGCGATGTCACCGGTGATCCTCGGGCACACGACATAGGCCTGCCGTCCGGCGGCGACCTCCTCGCGCACGCGCTCCCAGCACCGCTCCATCCAGTGCGGCTGCTCCAGCAGGGCGACCACGTGGGTCGTCACCGCCGACCGGCCGGCGGGGAGTTCGTGCAGCGTGGAGACCTCAAGGTCGCCAAAGATCGTCATCGCGACGCTGCGCGGGATGGGCGTGGCCGTCATCACCAGCGTGTGCGGCGGCGTACCGGCCTTGTCGGTCAAGGCAGCGCGCTGCTCGACACCGAACCGGTGTTGCTCATCGACCACGACCAGCCCGAGATCGGCAAACGTGACCGCCTCCTCCAGCAGCGCGTGGGTGCCGATGAGGATGCCGACATCTCCGGTGAGGGTCGCCAGCAACGCGTCTTGGCGCTTGGCCTTGGGCATCGAGCCGGTCAGCAGGGCTACCCGGGTGCCGTCTTCGGCGCCGCCGAGCATGCCCCCGGCGGCGAGGTCACCGAGGAGTTCGGTGATCGAGCGATGGTGTTGGCCGGCCAACACCTCCGTGGGCGCGAGCAGCGCCGCCTGACCGCCCGAGTCGATCACGCGCAGCATCGCGCGCAACGCCACGACCGTCTTGCCGGAGCCGACCTCGCCTTGGAGCAAGCGGTTCATCGGGTGCGGTCGGGCCAGGTCGTCAAAGATCGCCTCGCTCACCGCCCGTTGCCCCTCGGTGAGGGTGAACGGGATGCGCTCATCGAAGGCCGCGAGCAGTCCGCCACCGCCCACGCGGGCCTGCGCGCCCGCGGCCTGCAGCACCGCGCGTCGGCGCGCCATCACGACTTGGGTGACCAGCGCCTCCTCGAAGCGGAAGCGACGTTGGGCGGCGTTGGCCTGCTCGATCGTCTCGGGGGCGTGCACCCACCGCAGCGCATCGAGTGCTCCCGCGAGACCCCAGCGCTCCCGGATCCCGGCGGGGATCGCTTCGGGGATGTCCTCCAACACCGTGAGCGCGAAGGCCACCGCCCGCTGCAGATCCCACGTGTCGACGCCCTTGGTGAGCGGGTAGATCGGCATGAAGGGCGGCACCTCTTGCGGTGTCGGCAGATCGGTCGGTAACTGGGGACCCTCGTCGGCAAACATCTCCATCCGCGGGTTGGTGAGCTGCCAGTCGCCCCGGAAGCTGCCGACCTGGCCGGTGAAAACGCCGGTCTTGCCCTCACGAAGTGTGTTGTCGTGCCAGTCGGCGCTCCACTTCTTCTTCGCAAAGAAGGTCATCGTCAGCTCGGGGCCGTCGGTCGCGAGCGTGACCTCCTGCCGGAAGGCGAGCTGGCCGGTACGCCGATCCTTGTAGGTGAACTGCTTGGACCGCACGATCTTGCCGACGATGGTGAGGAACTGCCCGACCTCAAGGTCCTCCACGCGGCTCAGCTCGCCGGTCTTGAGGTAGCGCCGCGGGTGGTGGCTGAGCAGGTCGCCCACGGTGCGGAGGCCGAGCCCTTCGACGATGCGTTTGCGTTTGGCCGAGGCGTCGCCGAGCACGGTCTCGATCGGTGAGTGCCACGTGATCACCCGATCGGTCCTCCCTTCGAGCCTCCGCGGGTCTGCCTCGGGGGAGATCCGCACGCCTGATCGCCGACGACCGCGACGACTTAGTCCACGCCCTACTCCACGCTGAGCAGCAGCAGGTAGCGCGGCTGACCACCGTCGTAGCACACGACGTCGACACTGGGGTGCGACTGCTCGAGGTGTGCGCGGCATACGTCGGCAAGATCGGCGGCATCGGCCCCCGCCACGAGCGTGACGAGTTCCCCGCCTCCGGCCAGCAGCCGATCGAGCACCGCGGCACCGACCTCGGCCGGGCTCGACCCGATCAACGCGAAGTCGCCACCGATCACGCCCAACACGTCTCCGGGCTGGCAGGCGCCGGCCATGGTCATCGCTTCCTTGGCGGCCACCGTCACGGCGCCGTGGCGCACGTGACGCGAGGTCGCGGTCATCTCGGTGATGTCACCCGCAAACGCGCGGCCGGGCTCGTGCACCGCCAGCGCGGCGATTCCCTGCACCTGCGTGCGCGTGGGAATGACGACGACCTCGGCGCCGGTCTCCTCTTCGGCCGTGCGGGCCGCTACTTCGGCGACTCGGATCGAGTCGGCATCGTTGGGGAGCACGATCACTTCGGCGGCATCGGTGGCCCGGATCGCCTCCAGCAACTGGCCTGCGGATGGCCGTTGGCCCGGCCCTCCGGGAACCACCACGGCTCCGGAATCCTCAAAC
>JBAQXA010000305.1:0-8432 GCA_049299195.1 Nocardioides sp. | reverse complement strand
GTCGAGCACCGGGACGACGGACCGGTCAAAGCGACCCTCGGCCCACGCCGCGGCGGCGCGCTGGTGGGAGCGAGCGGCATACGCATCCAGGTCGGCGCGGCTAAATCCCTCGATCGTGGCGATCAGGTCGGCAGAGATGCCCTGCGGCACGAAGTCGGTGGCAAACGCGGTCGCCGGATCCTGCGCCCAGGGGCCGCCATCGGAGCCGATCGGCACCCGGCTCATCGACTCGACGCCGCCGGCGAGGATCAGCTCCTCCAGTCCGCCGCGCACGCGGGCCGCGGCCTGGTTGACCGCCTCCAGCCCCGAACCGCAGAAGCGATTGAGCTGTACGCCGGCAACGGTGTCGGGATAGCCCGCGGCAAGCGCCGCGGTGCGCGCGATGTCGGCGCCCTGCTCGCCCACCGGGGAGACCACTCCGAGCACCACGTCGTCGACGCGCGCGACGTCGAGCGCGGGGTTTCGATCGCGGACCGCGTCGAGCAGCCCCACGACCAGGTCGATGGGCTTGACCTCATGCAGCGACCCGTTCTGTTTGCCGCGCCCCCGCGGCGTCCGCAAGTGGTCGTAGAGGAAGGCCTCGGCGGCCGGCGTGCTCATGTTCCGGATTGTGACACCGAAAAGGGGGCTCCTCGACCGTGTCATCGCTCACGTCCGCTGTAGCCCGCTCGGGGCACCCCGCCATGGTCATTTCGCCCACCATTTCAGAATTCAACTGGCCCTGCGGTCTAGACCGTGCTAGACCAGACTGGTCGACAGCTCCACCCCAGCAACGCTGTCGCAGGAAGGAAGCACCACCTATGTTCGCCCGCTCCCTCGCCCCCACCGGGGCTTTCCGGTCTCGCTCTGTGGCTCGTGTCCTCATCGCGACCCTTGCCGGCACGCTGAGTGCCGTCCCCTTGCTCCTCCCGACGGCGGCCCACGCCGCCACGGTTGAGGCCTCCTGGCAGATGAACGAGCCGGCCAACGCCACCACGATGCTCGACAGCTCCGGCAACGGCCTCAACGGTGCGATCAACCAGGCCGGCCTCGACACGGGCATCGTCGTCGACGGCGCGACCGGCTACCGCTGGGCCTACAAGGGCCCCAACTCGCTGCCCGTTGCCCCCGAGCGCATCATCAACGTGGCTGACAACGCGCGCCTCGATCCGATGAACGACACCTACACCCTCGAGATCCGGTTCCGCACGTCGCGCACCTTCGGCAACATCGTGCAGAAGGGTCAGTCGGCCACGCCCGGCGGACAGGTCAAGATCCAGAACCCGCAGGGCCGGCCCTCGTGCCTGTTCAAGGGCCCCAGCGGCCAGGTTGGCGTCCGGGCGGTCACCCCGCTCAACAACAATGTGTGGCACACCCTGCGCTGCGTGAAGACCTCGACCAACCTGACGATGTACGTCGACGGCGTCTACGTCGGCCGCAAGACCGGGACCACGGGCATCATCAACAACAACCAGCCCTACTCGATCGGCGGCAAGACCAACTGCGACCAGGTCGTCACGACCTGCGACTACTACACCGGCGACATCGACTACATCACGATCACCCGAGGCTGATCTGCTCGACAAAGACCCGGTGGCACTTGGTGCCGCCGGGTCCTTGTGCGTTCGGAGCATTGTGGGGCGCGTCCGGAGCGCAGTGGGGTGGATTGGTGCCACCTGGTGGCAGCGATCCACCCCGCAAGCGCCTCTCCACAGGCGCGGCACCTAGGGCGCGGAGCGGCTAGGCGAAGAAGCGCAGCGTGCCGTCATCGATCGGCGCCCGACGCAAGGTACGCCGGTCCGCCAGGTAGTTCTGCCTGAGCCGCCACGGCGGGCGATCCCCCTGCTGCGGCAGGAGCCCCAGCGCCCGTTGCACATAGCCGGACTCGAACTCCATGAACGGCGACCGGCGCACCCGCGGATCGGGCACGGGGACGACCGCCCGCTCGTCACGAGAGTCGAGTTCGGTGAGCAGGCGGCATACGTAGTCGGCGACGAGGTCTGCCTTCAGCGTCCACGAGGCGTTGGTGTAGCCGACGGTGAAGACGAAGTTGGGGACCCCGCCCAGCATCAACGCGCGATAGGCGACCGTCTCCGGGAGGACGACCTGGGCACCGTCCACCGTGAGTGGGACGCCCCCGAAGGGCAGCAGCCGCAACCCGGTAGCGGTGACGACGAGATCGGCGGCCACATCGGTGCCGTCTCGCATCCGCAACCCGCGCTCGGTAAACCTCTCGATCTCGCCGGTGACCACGCTCGCCCGACCCGAGGAGAGCGCGGCAAAGAGATCTCCGTCGGGGACGAAACACACCCGCTGATCCCACGGCCGATAGGTCGGGGTGAAGTCGCGGTCCACGTCATAACCGGGCGGCAGTTGGCGGCGTACGCCGTCGACAAGCACCCGCTTGACCCGCTCCGGAAAGCGGCGACTCAGGCGGTAGCCCAGCGCAGACAGGGCGATGCCTTTGCCGCGAATCAGCCGGTATGCCGCCCGCGCCGGCAAGCGGGCACGCAGCCGCTCCGCCAGCCGGTCGCGACCCGGGAGCGTCACCACATAGGAGGGCGAGCGTTGCACCATCGTCACGTGCGCGGCGCTGGCGGCCATCGCCGGGACGAGCGTGACCGCGGTGGCGCCGCTGCCGATCACCGCGACCCGCTGGCCGGCGTAATCCACGTCCGCCGGCCACTCCTGCGGGTGCACGATCCGTCCGCCGTAGCGCTCCTCCCCGGCCCAGACCGGCCGGTGCCCGCCGGAGTAGTCGTAGTAGCCGGCACACGACCACAGCAGCGTGCAGGTGATCGTCTGCTCACCCGCGGGCGTGCGGACCGTGAGCGTCCACCGAGCCGCCGCGGAATCCCACGCGGCCGAGATCACGCGGTGCTGGAGGCGGATCAGCGGCTCGACGCCGTGCTCGGCGGCTGTCTCCCGGAGATAGCGCACGATGTCGCTCCCGGCAGCCAGACTGCGCTCTCCCCGCCACGGGCGGAAGCGGAAGCCGAGGGTGTACATGTCGGAGTCCGACCGCACCCCCGGATAGCGGAACAGGTCCCACGTCCCTCCAGTCGCGGTGCGCGCCTCTAGGAGCGCGACGGACTTGAAGGGGTGCTCGGCCCTCAGCCGGGCCGCTGCCCCGATCCCGGAGAGGCCAGCGCCGATGATGACGACGTCGAGGTGCTCGACGCGCTCGGTCACCCCTCGGCACCATCGGCAAGTTCAACAAAGCGCCGCAGCAGCCGGAACGGCTCGGTGACATGCGCCCGCCGCGCCATCTCCTTGAGCTCCTCGGCCTGCTCGGGAGCGAAGTAGCCGTAGTGGCGATAGGCGTCGACCCGGGTGCATAACCCCTCGGTGTCGAGCTCGGGATGGAACTGGGTCGCGTAGACCCGGCGCCCGAGCCGGAAGCCCTGCACCGGACAGGTCTGCGACGAGGCCAGGAGGACGGCCCCCTCGGGCAGTCGCGTCACGGCCTCCTTGTGTCCCAGGAAGCTGTCGAACGCCGGCGGCAACACCCCGAAAAGCGGGTCGCGCATCCCGGCCTCGGTGAGCTCGATGCGCTTGGTGCCGACCGGCTCGCCATAGGTCCGATCGACCACGCCCCCACGCAGCACACCCAGGGTGCCCACGCCATAACAGGCCCCCAAGAACCAAGAGTCAGCGGCAACGACGCGCTGGGCCAAGGCGCCCAACTCAGCCTCGACGCGCAGCTGGACGGGAGACTTCAGATCGGTCGGGTCGCTGACGTTGAAGGGGCCCCCGCCCAAGATGATCCCCGCCCAGTCGCTGAGCTCCACCTCGCCCAACGGGCCTGCTTCGAGGCGCACGCGGTGGAGTCGGTCGGTCGACAGGCCCGAATAGCGGAGTACGGCGTCATACTCGCTGCGCGCTGGAGCGTCCTCCGCGCGCGTGCCGAGGAAGAGGAAAGGGCGCACCCGCAGGAGCATAAACGGGCCGGCGCTGCACGGCGTGCGCCGACCCTTCGTCCGGTCCCCGTGCACGACCCCCCGAGCCGGGCTACGCTTCAGGTGATCTAGGTCAAAGGGTGCGCGCGCCGCCCTTAACACCGCGCTCGGTTTCGGCGCCGGGATCAACGCCAACAGCTGGAGTGGTTCGACCACCGGCACCTTCCGCGGCGATCAGGCACCCGTCTACCGCACGACGTTCAATCCGGGTCCCAGCTCTGGCTGCGGGGGCACCTGCACCGACAGCGCCACTGGTTACTCCCCCACGCCGGTCGTCCTGTTCGGTGGCGATCCCCAATCGGCTACCAGCACGGCCACCTATGCCAAGACCGCGGTGGCCTGCCTCAACATTGGCAGCTACAACTTCAGTTGGCGCTGGGTCTATTACGGCTGCCTGCCCAAGTCGGCCACGGTGACGTTCTATGCCATCCGCACGAAGGACAATGCCACCTTCACCCTCGGTTCGGTGACCGCCCCGTCGGCAAACCCCAATGGCACCAACCGGCAAGGCACCGCCACCGGCTCTCTCACCGTCACCGACTCCACCGATCAGTTCACCTTCCGGTTCGTCTGGACGTTCGGCTCCGAAAACGGTTATGGGACGTCCTGCAACCAGCAGGCCAACGACATCGGCTTCACGGCTCCCACCGTCACCTGCGCCTAAGTTCCGCCTGGCCTAAGTTCCGCCTGGCCTAAGTTCCGCCGGCCTAAGTTCCGACTGTCCCGCACCCCGGACGCTTCGGGTATCGCCGAGGTTTGTCGTATTCTGATCCTCAATGCTTCGATAGCAGAAACAACTAGTGAACGAGCCGGGGGGTGCAGCGTGAACGAGCCGACACGCTCACCCTCCACGCTCCGTCGGCGTTCCCTGCTGCGGGGCACCGCGTGGGCTACCCCGGTTGTCGCCTTGGCGGCGGCAGCTCCAAGCCATGCGGCTAGCGTGTTCTGTCCGCCTGAGTGCCCCACTGCAGGCTTCGGCGGCGGCCTCAACCAGAACAGCTGGTCGCTGGTTTCCACCGGCAGCTTTTCCCAGGGTGCCAACCAGCGGGTGGGCTACTACTCCAGCTATGGCCCCTGGTCGGGCACCTCCAACTGCACCGGCGCGACGGGCGGAACCGGCGGCGGCAGCCTCTCAGGAGTGATCCTGGGCGAAGCCGATCCGACGTCGCCGGGCAGCACCTTGAGCTACCAGAAGGTCCTGTGCCTCACCGCAGGTGTCACCTATACCTTCTTCTTCCGCTGGAACTCCTACAACATCAATACGCGGGCGGCCTTCCTCTCGGCTCGGATTCTCAACCCCGCCGGCACCGTCGTCGCCACCGCTCTCCAGGTCAACGCCCCGGCAGCCGCGGCCAACACGAGCGGCTCTCGGACCTTCACCTACACCCCGACCGTTTCGGAGTACTACACCTACAGCTATCGCTGGACGTTCTCCTCGACGCCCTCGAGCTACACCGGCTGTGACCTCTTCGCCAACGACATCGGCGTTACGGCCCCCACCATCACCTGCACCTGATCCAGTCGGCACACGATTCAGCCGGCACCTGATTCAGTCGGTGCGCAGGTGCAGCCAGGGCCTGGCGAGGCGGAAGGCTCGCCCCGTGATCTGGGTCGGCGAGATCTCCACGACGTTGTACTTCAAGGTCGGCACCCACGGACGCAGCGGGACGTTCTCCGAGCGATGTTCTTCGTCCTCTTCGAGGATCCGCGCCCGACCCCGCACGATGACGCTGCGCGCGGAGTCATCGCCGTACTCGTCGATCTCGAAGGCGATGTCCGGGTTCATCGCCACGCCCAGCAGTTTGCTGCCCTCCGCCGTGCGGAAGAGCAAGGTGTCTCCCTCGACGGCGTAGTTGACCGGCGTGATGTGCACTTCATCGGCCAGGTGGAAGGCCAGCCGGCCGAACTCGTGCCCGCGCAGCAGTTCCCAACAGGCCCCGTCGTCCAACTCGACCATCGGCGCTTCCTCGCCGAAGATGTCTTCCGTCGTGTCGTCAGTCACGATTCCTCCCGAATCCTCAGGCCCGATGTGTGTCTTCCCACGACCCTAGTCCCGCCCGACCTGGGTTTGGCAAGGGCGCCGGTCTCGTCTCGTCCCTAGGCGGAAGGTATGCCGCTCCCGGGCCCGACTGGGAGAGTGGGCGCGTGACTCCGGCCGAGACCCTTGCCGGCGTCGGCGCGGTGGCCTGGGTAACGCTGCTCATCGCGGCCGTCCTCGTCGGCTTCTCCAAGACCGCGATCGCCGGAGTGGGTTCGATCTCGGTGGCCCTGTTCGCCCTCGTCCTTCCGGCTCGGGAGTCCACGGGTGCCGTCTTGCCGCTGTTGATCGCGGCCGACGTGGTGGCGATCGCGGTCTATCGCCGCCACGCCGACTGGCCGCAGATGGCGCGCCTGCTGCCGGGCCTCATCCCTGGCCTCGGCATCGGGTGGCTGTTTGTGCTGTGGGCAGACGACCGCGTGATGCGCACCGCGATCGGCCTCATCGTCTTGGCCATGGTCGGGCTGCAGTGGCGGCAGCGCCGCACCGACTCCGAACTCGTGGCTGCCAGCCCGCACCCACTTGCGGCTCCCCTCGTCGGCGTGGGGGCCGGCTTCGCGACGATGACCGCAAACTCGGCGGGCCCCATCATCGTGCTCTACTTCCTGCTCGCCGGGCTGCCGATGCTGCGGATGCTGGGCACCATGGCGTGGTTCTTCTTCCTGGTCAACGTGAGCAAGGTGCCGTTCAGTGTCGGCCTCGGCCTGATCACCCCGGCCAGCCTGCTGCTCGACCTGACCCTCGTGCCGGCCGTGCTCTCCGGCGCCTGGCTCGGTCAGCGTTTGGTGCGCCGGATGAACCAGCGCCAGTTCGAGACCGCCGCGCTCGTGCTCAGCGCGCTCGCCGCCTTGATGCTGTTGGCGGACAGTGCCGTCGCGTGAGGGCCGTCGCGTGAGGTTCGGCCGACCCAGCAACCAGCGGGCCGCTACAACACCCGGGCGAGGAACTGCCGGGTGCGCTCCTCGCGGGGGGCGGTGAACATCTCCGCGGGCGGCCCCTGCTCCAAGATGCGCCCTTCATGGAGGAAGCAGACCTTGGTCGCGACCTCTCGGGCAAAGCTCATCTCGTGGGTGGCGAGGATCATCGTGGTGCCCTCCTCGGCGAGCTCCCGCACGAGGGACAGCACCTCCCCGACGAGCTCCGGGTCCAGCGCCGCGGTGATCTCATCGAGCATGAGCAGCGTCGGCTCGGTGCACAGCGCGCGCACCAGGGCCACGCGTTGTTGTTGACCCCCCGACAACCGGTCGGGATGGGCGTCGGCCTTGTCCGCCAGGCCACAGCGATCCAGCAGCGCCCGCGCCCGAGCCTGAGCCGCGGCCCGGCTCAGCCCGTGCACCTTGACCGGCGCGAGCGTGCAATTGTCGAGGACCGTGAGATGCGGAAACAGGTTGTAGGCCTGAAACACCATGCCCATCTGGGCGCGGACCGAGCGCGCCGAGACCTGCGGGTCGGAGATCTCCCGTCCCGCAAACGTGATCGTGCCGTCGTCGATCTCTTCGAGCAGGTTGATGCAGCGCAGCAGCGTGGACTTCCCCGAGCCGCTCGCCCCGATCAGGCATACGACGTCGTGGGTGGCGACGTCGAGATCCACATCCGCTAGCACCACGCGGTCGCCATACGCCTTGCGCAGATCGCGCACCCGAAGCAGTTCGGAGTGGGCGGGAGGCTGGCCGCTCATCGCGCACCGGCCCGTTCGCGCTCGGCCATCCGCCGCTGCAGCAGGTCTGTCAGGCGCGCCAGCGGGATCGTCATCGCGACGAAGAAGCCGGCCACGACCACGAGCGGTGTGAAGTTGAAGTTGTAGTTGGCATAGTCGGTCGCCGCAAACGTCGCGTCGAAGAGCGCCACCGAACTGACCAGCGCGGTGTCCTTCTGCAGGGAGACGAAGTCATTGAGCAGCGGCGGTATGACGCGCCGCACCGCCTGCGGGATGACAACATGCCGCAGCGTTTGGGCACGGCTCAGGCCGAGCGCTTGCGCACTGGCGATCTGGGACGGGTGGATCGAGTCGATGCCCGCCCGGAAGACCTCGGCGACGTAGGCGCCGTAGGAGAGCACCAGCGTGACGAGGGACCAGAAGAAGATCGAGTTCGGCACCCCCTGGAGGCCGAGCGCCGGCATCCCGAAGACCATCAGATAGAGCAGCAGGATCGTGGGGATGCCGCGAAACAGATCGGTGTAGCCCACGGCCAGCGCGCGCACCGGCAGGAGCCACGGCGAGCGCGCCCCGCGCGCGATCGCGACCGCAAGGGCCACGATCAAGATCAGCGGCTCGGCGAGCAGGAAGAGCTTGACGTTGAGCCAAAACGCCTCCCGGATCGCCGGGAGCGACGCGCGGGCGTGCTCGCCGGAGAAGAAGGTCTCGCGCACCCGCGGCCAGCCCGGGGACTGCACGATCAGCCACCACCCCACCGCGGCCACCGCGAGGGTGACCACCGCGGCGATGAGGGTCGAGC